>JAHEFN010000091.1 GCA_024640185.1 Gemmatimonadota bacterium
CTCGCTTCGCTTGCGGATCGCCGTCCTCCGTCCTCGGCCTACTTCCGGTAGACGGTCCCGAAGCTCCCCGTGGTGGTGACGTTGCGGCCCTTGAGCGCGAAGTTGGCCGAGCCGGCCTCCCAGCCAGCAATTGATGCCTCGATGCCGAAGCCGATCAGGTCATCCTCGGTGGTGATCCAGTTGTGGACCGCGCTGGCGAGTCCCCACGCGGCATAGGCCTTCTGGGCACCGCTCACCAGCCACGGGTTGATCTTCGCCCCGGTCCACTTCTTGTAGACCTCATCGAGATTGGTGAGCACGTCCTTGAGCATCGTGCCGCTCGTCCGCGGGACACACATCTCATCATCATCCTCCCAGGCCACGATCCGAATCACCCCGGTTGGGTTCTGGCCGAGGTATTGGGTGATGTCCTGCTCGGTGAGGAGCGCCGCCTCACCGGTCCAGTCTCGATCGTCGGTGTCCCAGCGGTAGGCACCGTTGGCGAGCTCCCCGGTGCAGGAGAGTTGCTTGGACTCCCCGTCGACCTCGCCGTAGACATGGAACTCCCACTCCGGCGATCCCTTGAGCCAGCCCTCATAGTCCTCGTTGAAGTGACTCTCGCTGAGGTAGAGCCCGGGCGGCAGCGCCCTGCTCGCGGGCACCTCGCCGCCCCCGTCACTGCCGCCGAGATCTCCGGTGCAGCCATCGAAACAGGCCTGCTGCATCGCGGCCACGCCGCGCGAGAAGTCGTGTTCCTGCGGTACCAGGGCGATCACCGGTTGCGCCGGGGGGACCGAGGGGGAGAGCAGGCGACGCTCTCCGGCCGAGCTGAAGGCCACCGGCGCCTCTCCGTCGTGCCCGATGGTGGCGACGAGGTAATCATCACCGCCACGCCATGCCGACCGATGGGCGGGGACAGGGAGGTAGAGCTCGAGCGCATGGGCCGAGGTCAGGTCGGCAAGCAGGGCGGGGACGGAGCCCTGTTCGGCGGTGGCCAGCCGGCCGAGCAGGCGGTTGCCATCGGCCTTGGCCAGCGACTGGAACTGGAGTTTCCCTTCCGGGGCGGTCGAGGCGTCGAGTCGATCGGCGAGCTCGCGTCGCAGCTCGGGATCGTTGAGTGCCACGGCGAGCCGTGCCGCGAGTCGCTCACGGGCATTGGTTGATGCGGTGGCCTCGGGGAGGTCGAGCGGCGGGGACGCCGTCGGGGTGATGTCACCACAGGCGACAAGGGCGACCAGCGCGACCAGCGGCAGCGGGGTGATACGGGACATGGGGATTCCTCCGACGTGATGTCAGCATCGCGATGCGGTGGAGTCCGCACCGAGGTCGCTGAGCATCAGGCGAAGGCCGTCGTGGCGGGTGCACTGACGAGTGCAGGGGGGGGCGCGAAGTGGCGTCAGGCCTCGAGCTTCTCGAGTTGTCGGACGGCGCGCCGCATCGGCACGATGCCCGCCAGGGCGGCGAGGAGCGCCGCGGCGGCAAACATCAGCCAACCTCGGCGTGACACGGTGCCCTCCCCGGTGAACCGCAGGCCATCGAGGTATTCCATCACCGGGATGGCCTCGAGCACGATCACGGCGCCGAGCAGGGCGATCGCCAGCAGCATGAAGATCAGGCCACCGAAGGAGGTGGGGATCTGTGCCGCGTTCTCGGAGTCGTACTGTGGGAAGAGGGTGCCGATTCCGAGCGCCAGTCCGCCGACGGCGAGGGTGAACGCCACCACGGTGGCCACGCTCACGGCCATCATGAACATCGAGGCCTGCAAGAGCGTGTTGGTGGTGATCGTGAGGATGAGGGCGAGGATCAGGAGCGGCAACACACCGACGAGATACTTGCTGCGGAGCATCGCCCTTGGGTCGAGCGGCGAGGAGCGCAGCAACCAGAGCTGACGTCCCTCGAGCGAGACCGAGGGGAAGATGAAACGTGCCGCCACGGCGGCGATGACGAATCCCGCGAGCCCCTGATTGAGGAAGACGATGAGGGTGACCAGGAAGATCGGCACTTCCTCGCCGGTGAACAGCGGGAGTGCCCGAATATTGAAGAGGTAGACGGCCACCAGCACGCCGAGCAGGATCAGCTGGCTCCACTGGGTGGAATCACGAAAGAAGATCCGCAGGTCCTTGAGGATGAACTCTCGCCGCATCGGGGTCAGTCCCGGAACGAAGCGGATCAGCGACCCGCTCCAGGAGGCACCGCGGCTGGCGGTGTCGGCACCCTCCTGGGCCCGGGCGAATCCCTCGGTGAAGAGCCGCTGGTGGATGATGGCCCCAAAGACCACCAGGGTCCCCGCGGTACTCCACAGCAGGGCGATCGGGAGTGGATCGCCGACGCGGGTGAGCCAATTCATGATCATCGCGCTCGACCATTCGCTCGGCAGCAGGGGGTGCGACGGGGTCTGGAGCACGGCGATGAAGTCGATCAACGACTGGAACCCCTCCGGGCCGGCGAGCTGCTCGGGGCGGAGCAGACGCAGCAGCAGCACCAGTCCAGCGGCCGCGAAGATGGTCACCAGCCCGAGCAGGTCTCGGGTGCGTCGGGCGGGAAAGATGTTGACCAGCAGGACGGTGACCGCCACGCCGATCACCCCGGGAATGACGCAGAGCGGGATCAGGGCCGCTGCGGCCACCAGCGGGAAGAGCGGTCCGCCGTCCCATGCGACGCCGTAGGCGGTCAGGAGCGGCACCGCCAGCAGGATCACCATCCACGACGAATGCACGATCGTCTCGCCGAGCTTGGTCAGGTAGAACCGCCCCCAGTCGAGCGGGGCGGCGACGAGCAGGTCGAGATCCCGGGCCAGGAAGAAGGTCGAGAGGGCGGTGACGAGGTTCGAGAGCAGCAGGATCGACATGAAGGCGAGGAAGGCCATTCCCAGCAGCTTCGCCGCCAGCAACGGGCCGATCTCCGGCACGGCCTTGAAGTAGCTCACCGCCCTGAACGAGATGAAGAACGCCATCCCGAGGAAGAGCAACCCGGCGGTCACCAGCAGGATCCCGCGACCACCTGGTCGTTCATCGGGTCGTGACCGGAGCCGCGCCAGCGCGCTCCGCCACTTCGGCGAGGTCAGGATCAGGTAGCCCGGCTGCTTCAGGGGCGTCATCTCAGCCGAGCACCGCATCGAGGTCGGGCTCGCTGTGCTCGCCGGTGAGCCGGAGGAACAGGTCCTCCAGTCCGGCGCCCTCGGAGGCGGCCTCCTGCCGGAGCTCTTCCATCGTGCCGCAGGCGGCCAGCTCCCCTTCCCGAATGATCCCGATGCGGTCGCACCAACCCTCGACGATCTCCAGGGTGTGGGTACTCATCAGGATGGTGCCGCCCCGTTCCACGAAGCGGCGGAAGAGGGTCCTGAGGACCCGGGCACTGCGCGGATCGAGGCCCACCATCGGTTCATCGACCACCACCACCTCGGGTCGGTGCACGAAGGCGCTCGAGATGATCAGCTTCTGGCGCATGCCGTGGGAGTACGACTCGGTGAGCTCGTTCTTCCAGCGCCGCAACTCGAAGAGCTCGAGCAGTTCGTCGATCCGCGTCTCGACCTCGGGGCCATCCTGACCGAACAGCGCCGCGGTGAACCGCAGGAATTCCGCGCCCGTCAGCTTGTCATAGACGAAGGGGCGGTCGGGGATGTAGCCGAGTCGGGACTTGGCGCCGATCGGGTCGCTGGCAATGTCGATCCCCCCGATCTCGATCGTGCCACCGGTGGGCGCGAGGATCCCGGCGATCATCCGGAGTGTCGTGGTCTTCCCGGCACCGTTGGGTCCGAGAAAGCCGAACAGCTCCCCGGCAGGGATCACCAGGTCGAGGCGCTTGACCGCCTCGAACCTGCCGTAGGACTTGTGGACCTGTGAGAGACGAATCACGGACTACTCCTCGGGAGGTCGAGCGGGCAACACTTCGGCAAACCGGACATCGGCAACCAGCGGCAGCATGGCCAGGGGGTGACTGCTCCCCGCCCCGGCGACCCGTATCAGGCGGGTGGAGGCCATGCGACCGCTCACCGGGTCGATCGCCGACCAGGTCCGGCGCCGGCGATCATAGACTTCGACCCAGGCGTGGCTGTACAGCGTGTCGGCGACCGGGAGCACACCGAAGGCGACCTGCGCCTGGACGCCCCATCGCCGCAAGACCGACACCGCGAGCCGGGCGAAACCCTCCGGGCGAGCCCGGCCGACGCGAAGGGCTCCGGCGGCATCGACCGCGGCGTCCGCGGCGGTGTCGACCTGGACACGTGCCCGGACACCGTTCGCGAGCGCGATCAACCCGTCGGCTGGGTCCATGGCGTCTGCGAAGGCCGCCACCGCGGGATCATCGCCCTGGGCAAACGGGTCTACGCTCTGATCGGCCAGTCGCCCTTGGGACTCCGGCTCGATCCGGAACTGATTGGTCCCGGTGACGATGCCCTGGCGGGCACTCTCGAGGAGGACGAACAGGGCACCGGGGAGGTTGTTGCCATCGCGGCGGGAGACGGCGTAGACCACCGGTCGAGAGGTCGAGTCGGTCCGAGGGCGTGACACCGCGAGTTGGCGCACCACGGGCAAGGCCGCACGGATCTCGGCACCCGTGGTGTCGAGCTGCCGACGGAAGTTCAGGCGGGCCATCGCGAACTCTTCCCGTACCCAGCGGATCCCAAACTGGCTCTCCAGGGCGGTCAGGGTCCCTCGGGTATCGACCCGGAGGCGGAGGGGGCCGGCCACCCCCGGCACGATGACCTCTCGGGCACTCACCGTGTCGAGGCGCACCGGGATCCAGATGCCGGTCACCGGGTCGGCTTCAGAGCTGTCGGCGAAAACCAGGGTCGTGTCCCCGCGCGGACTGACCCCGATCAGGGCGGCAGCAGCGGGCCACCCATCGGTCACCAGGAAGGTGCGAGACTGGCCGGCAGCGAGCGCTCCGACCAGCGCGAGCCGGAAGGGGATGACCATCAGCGGGACCGGTGGCGTCGGGGTGTCGTCATCGGTGGGGTCCACCAGGCGCCCCCGGGCGACGTCGCCCGGTTCGTGCTCGAGCTCGGTGTCCCAACCACCGTCCCGGGCGAAGGCACGAAAGACGGTGCGATGGCCAGGAGACGAGAGGCGGGAGAGGACCGAATCGACCCTGAGCGCCGGGGTCAGGTAGTAGTCCGTGGTCCGGATGATCCGGTCAAGACCACGGTCGCTGGGGAGATGCAGGGTCAGCGATTCGCGGATCCGGTAGCGGGAGCCCAGGGTGTCGAGGGTGATCCCCGCCGTCCCCAATTGGGTCTCGCCGGCCATGACCCGGAACCAGGCTTCGCGCTCCGCGAGACGCAGGGAAGCCTGGGACTGCAGAAACGCCGAATCACTCTGGCCGGCCCGTCGCAGGCCGAGCCAGGTCATCGAGAGACCCCAGATGGTCACCACCGCGAGTGCGGCAAGGCTCCGCTTTGAGACGATCATAGGCTTGAGAGTCTAGCAGGACCCCTCCGGTGCCGGAATCCGGTGCGTTGCTCCCCGTTCGGGTTCCCTCTTACCATTGGAGGCTATGGCAGAAGAGTTTCTCACCGTCCGAGGGGCCCGGGAGCACAATCTCCGGAACATCTCGGTGCAGATCCCGCGCAACCGACTCACCGTGATCACCGGGCTCTCCGGCTCGGGGAAGTCGTCGCTGGCCTTCGACACGATCTATGCCGAGGGTCAGCGCCGCTACGTCGAATCGCTCTCTGCCTACGCGCGCCAGTTCCTCGGGTTGATGGAGAAGCCCGACGTCGATGCGATCGAGGGGCTCTCGCCGGCGATCTCCATCGAGCAGAAGACGACGGGACACAATCCGCGCTCGACGGTGGGCACCGTCACCGAGATCTACGACTACATGCGCCTGCTCTGGGCCCGGGCTGGCGTGCCGCACTGTCCCAACGACGGTACCCCCATCACCCGCTCGAGTGCCGGCCAGATCGCCGACACCATCCTCGGGTGGGAGGAGGGCACTCGCATTGAACTGCTCGGTCCGATGGTGCGGGGGCGGAAGGGGGAGTTCCGGGAGCTGTTCGACGATCTCCAGAAGCAGGGCTTTGTCCGGGTCCGGGTCGATGGTGAGACCGTCGACCTCGGCGACGTCCCCAAGCTGAATCGGCGGCAGAATCACGACATCGCCGTGGTGGTCGACCGTCTGGTGGTGCGCGAGAGTGATCGCGGTCGACTCGTCGATTCGATCGAGACGGCGCTCCGGGTCGCCGACGGAGTGGTCGAGGTCATCCGGCACGACGCCGGGAAGGCCCCGCCGGAGTCGCGGCTCTTCTCCGAACGGTTCTCCTGTGCGGCCTGCGGACTCTCGCTGCCGGAGCTCGAGCCGCGGCAATTCTCGTTCAACTCGCCGTTCGGAGCCTGCCAGGAATGCCATGGGGTCGGGACCTCGCGCATCCCCAATGCCGAACTGGTGCTCGGCGACCCTCGCATCTCGATCCTCGAGGGGGTGGTGCTGCCCTGGGGTGAGCCAACCGGGTACCTGCGCAAGGTGGTGCTTCCCACCCTCGGCCGGACCCTGGGGTTCGAACTCAATGCCCAATGGCAGGAGATCCCGGTCGAGGCCCAGCAGGCCCTCCTCCACGGCTTGCCGGGGCAGGCCGTCACCTGGGTGGCGGAGGGGGGCCGAGGTCGCTCGGTCGAGGGCGCATGGGAGGGGATTCTCGCCAACCTCCAGAGTCGGTGGCGGGAGTCGTCGAGTGACGCGGTCCGCAACGATCTTTCGGCCTACATGGTCGAGCAGCCCTGCCCGTCGTGTGGCGGTCACCGACTCCGACCCGAGTCGCTCTCCGTGCTGGTTCATGACCGGAGTATCGGCGAGATCGTGGCGATGCCCGTGGATGATGCCGTCGCCTTCTTCGAATCGGTCCCGACCGGTCGAGGGATCGCCGGCGCGGTGGATCCGGAGATCGCCGGTCCGATCCTCAAGGAGGTCGTCGAACGGCTCACCTTCCTTCGCGATGTCGGGCTTGAGTACCTGACGCTGGGTCGGCCGGCCGGAACGCTCTCCGGGGGCGAGACCCAGCGCATCCGGTTGGCCACCCAGATCGGGTCGCGGTTGGTCGGGGTGTTGTACATCCTCGATGAGCCGAGCATCGGCTTGCACCAGCGCGACAACGACCGCCTCCTGCAGACCCTCCGCGAACTTCGTGACCTCGGCAACACGGTGCTTGTCGTCGAACACGACGAGGACACGATCCGGGCCGCCGATCACATCATCGACCTCGGCCCCAGGGCTGGGCGCTTCGGTGGGCAGGTGGTCGCCGAGGGAACCCTCGCCGACATCCTCGAGCACCCCGACTCCCTGACCGCGAGGTATCTCCGCGGCGAGCTGCGAGTCCCCGTGCCTGTCAAGCGTCGGATGCCGGAGGCGAAGCGGCAGCTGCGCGTGGTGGGCGCCCGGGCCAACAACCTCCAGAACATCACCGTCGACTTCCCGCTGGGCCTCTTCGTTGCCGTGACCGGGGTGTCGGGATCGGGGAAGTCCACCCTCGTCACCGACATCCTCTACCAGTCGTTGGCCCGACATGTGAACCGCGCCAAGGTGCTGCCGGGTGAGCACGACCGCATCGAGGGGCTCGACCTCCTCGACAAGATCATCGAGATCGACCAATCCCCCATCGGGCGGACGCCCCGCTCCAACCCGGCCACCTACACCGGCCTGTTCACGCCGATTCGGGAACTGTTCACCCAGTTGCCCGAGGCAAAGATGCGCGGCTACGGGCCGGGGCGTTTCTCATTCAACGTCAAGGGGGGGCGCTGCGAGTCCTGTCAGGGTGACGGCCTGGTCAAGATCGAGATGCACTTCCTGCCGGACGTCTACGTGCCCTGCGAGATCTGCAAGGGGCGGCGCTACAATCGCGAGACGCTCGAGGTCCGCTACAAGGGGAAGAGCATCGCCGACGTGCTCGACCTGACGGTCGAGGATGCGCTCGACTTCTTCCAGGCCCAGACCAGGATTGCCGACCGACTCGAGCTGCTCAACGACGTCGGCCTCGGCTACCTTCACCTGGGCCAGCCCGCCACGACGCTCTCCGGCGGTGAGGCCCAACGGGTCAAGCTGGCCACCGAGCTCGCGAAGCGCGACACGGGGCGGACACTCTACATCCTCGACGAGCCGACGACCGGACTCCATTTCGAGGACGTACGGTTGCTGCTGGAGGTGCTCCATCGCCTGGTCGCCAAGGGGAACAGCGTGGTCGTCATCGAGCACAACCTCGATGTCATCAAGACCGCCGACTGGGTGATCGACCTCGGCCCGGATGGTGGCGCCCGCGGCGGCCAGGTGGTGGCCACGGGATCGCCCGAGACGCTCGCGGCACATCCCACGTCGTACACCGGGGCCTTTCTCAAGAGGGCGTTCGGCTGACCC
>JAHEFN010000360.1 GCA_024640185.1 Gemmatimonadota bacterium
CCCACGAGATGACCACCACCGGCTTCGAGCTCCCAGGCTACCGGGTCGTTGAGTCGGTCGGGGTCGTGCGCGGTGTGGTGGTGCGCTCGCGGTCGATCTTCGGGACGATGTGGGGTGGCCTGCAGACGATCCGCGGTGGCAACATCGGGATGTTCACCGAACTGGCCGAACGGGCGCGTGGCCAGGCCTTCGACACGATGCTGCACCAGGCCCACGAGTCCGGGGCCAACGCCGTCATCGCGATTCGCTACGATGCCACCGAGATCATGTCGGGCGTGACCGAAGTGCTCTGCTACGGCACCGCGGTGGTGGTCGAGAGCGAGGAGTGAGTCGATGTTGACCAGGGGCTGGCGGTGTGCGATCGCCCTCGATTGGTGCCAGCCCGCCAACCATCAGACCTTTCGTCGCCGCCGCTAGCCTCCAGGCGGGCTACTCCTCCCAGAGCTCCGGCGCGGTCGACGGGGCCGCCGCCGCCTCGGCTGGTCCGAGGGCGTTGGCCTTGACCCACCGGGTGAGCAGCTGCTCGACCTCTTCCTCGGGCTGGCTGTTCTCGAACGGAATGGCGGCACAGCGCCGACCCTCCACCATCAGGTACCACATGGCGGGTGTTGGCTCCTCTTCGCGCTTGACGTTGCCGGGTGTCGCCTCATAGGCCACGAAGTGGAACTGCCGCTTGCGAATCACCAAGCGGCGTTGACGGGGCTGGAAGATGGCCATGCATGCTCCATCGCGTGGGGAGAAGGCGCCCGAGGCGACGAACGCGGATCGTCAGCAACTGGAGGGAAGGGTCCTGCCCCGTAAGATAGTCGGCAGTGCACGGACTCGCCCTGCGATGCCTACACGATCGAGAAGTTGGCCATCATGCCCAGGTCTTCGTGCACGAGGTTGTGGCAGTGCATGAGGTAGCGACCACGGTGCCGGTCGAACCGGGCGATCACCTCAACGGCTTCCCCGGGAAAGACGAGGACGGTGTCCTTCCATCCGGCCTCCCAGGGGAAGCGTTGATTCCTGCCACCCTGCCGCGTGAGGACCTGGAACTGCACCTCGTGCACATGTACCGGGTGCGGGAACTCCGAGTCGTTGACGAATCGCCAGATCTCGGTGCTGCCGAAGGGCACCTCGATGTCGGTGCGGTCCATCTCGAACGCCCTGCCGTTGATGGTGTGGCGCATCATCGCGCTCATGAAGCGGAACTCGCGGCCCCGATCGGCCTCCGCCCGTTCCAGGGGACGGATCGCCGGGAACCGCTTCATGGCCGATGGGCGCTCCTGCACCTCCCGGGTGACCACGAACTCGGCCAGGTCGAGTGCCGCTCCCTGCGCCGCACCACCCGCCATGCCGCCGCCCATGCCCCGCATCCTGCCCATCCCGCCGGGTGCCTCGAAGGGGAGTGATCGCAGCATCACCCGCGACCCGACCGAGAGCCCGGAGAAATCGACGAGGAGGTCCACCCGTTCGCCGGTCCCGAGGTCCACGTGGTCGACGGAGACCGGTGTGGGGAGGAGGCCCCCATCACCGCCGATGAGGGTCATCGGGGCCTCGGTCGAGAGGGCCACGCGGTAGATTCGCGCCCCGGTGGCGTTGACGACACGAAGTCGGTGGAGTGCGCTGTCGACGTTCATGACCGGCTGGCGAATGCCGTTGCCGAAGGTGGTGTCGCCGAGGAAGCCCTCCATCCGCTCGTGCATCACCGGCCCGAAGGCGAACTCACCCTCGGCGGTCATCCGGCGGTCCTGCAGGATCAGCGGAATCTCTCGCTCGCCGGCGGGCAGCCCGAGGGCGTCTTCGTCGGCGTCAGCCACGAGGAAGAGGCCGGCCATGCCGCGGTAGACCTGCTCGGCGGTCCGGCGGTGGGGGTGGGCATGGTACCAGTAGGTCCCGGCACGATTGCTGACCGGGAAACGGTACCGGTAGGTGGTCCCCGGGTCGATGGCGAGCCGGGGGTGTCCGTCCGCCGCCTCCGGGACATGGAGCCCGTGCCAGTGGAGGATGGTCGGCTCGGTGAGCGCGTTCTCGAACTCGATTTCCACCGTGTCGCCAGTGCGGGTCCGGATCGTCGAGGCGATCGGCTGGATCGCACCATCGGAGACTGTCCAGACCTCGGCGTGCTGGCCTTGGCCGATCTCGGCCCGCCCGATCATGGCGACGAGGCGCTGCTGATCGGGGCGTGATGCCGTCGCCCGGCTGAGCTCGGCGGTCGGGGCGGCGGTCGAATCGCCACGGATGGTGGTGAGGGCGGCCAGCGGGGCGGCAGCGGCCGTCAGTTGGAGGAATTCGCGGCGGCGCATCGAGCAGGCTCCAGGTTGGAGATGCCGGAATCTATCCGGACTCGCCCCCGGCCCCCCGGATGGCCAACTCCCGGATCGCGCCGATGCGCTGTGGGTCGGTGACCAATCGGGCCGACTCGTCGCCGGGGAGT
>JAHEFN010000361.1 GCA_024640185.1 Gemmatimonadota bacterium
ACCTTCAGGGCCTTGGAGCAGGGGATGACCCTCCCCCGGGTACTTGAGCTGATCGACGATGCCCAACTCACGATTCCCGTGGTGCTCTTCAGCTACGTCAACCCGGTCCTGCAGTACGGTGTCGAACGACTGGTGCAGGATGCGGCCGACCTGGGCATCGCGGGTGTGCTGCTCACCGATCTGCCCAGCGGGGCCGACCCCACGATCGAACGTCCCATCCACGACTCGCCGTTGGACCTGATTCGCCTGGTGGCCCCGACCAGTCGGGCGGATCGGATTGCGGAAGCGGTCCGGGAGGCGGAGGGGTTCATCTACCTGGTCGCGCGTTTGGGCGTCACCGGGGCCTCGACGGCGCTTGCCGAGGGGCTCGCCGAATCGGTGGCGGCCGTGCGCCGGGCGACCACCCTGCCGATCGCCGTCGGATTCGGGATCTCGACCGGCGCGCAGGCCCGGACGGTGGCCGGGATCGCCGATGGGGTGGTGGTGGGCAGTGCGCTCGTCGACCGTCTCGGTCGCGAGGGGGTCGCTGGGGTCGCCGACCTCCTGGCCGAACTTCGGGCCGGAATGGACGCCGGGTGAATTGCGTCTACCTCGCCCTGGGCAGCAATCTCGGTGATCGTGGCGAGTGGATCGACTTCGGCATCCGGGCCCTGACGGCACTCGAGCCACTTTCGGTCACGCGAATCACCACCCCGATCGAGACGGTGCCGCTGGGCGGTCTTGATCAGCCGGCGTACCTCAATGCCATGATCTCTGGTGCATGGGATGGCACGGCGATCGCACTGCTCGAGGCGTGTCACCAGATCGAGGCCAGCACCGGTCGCACGAGGGCGCAGGCATGGACATCGCGGGAGCTCGACATCGACATCGTGCGATTCGGCCATCAACTGCGCGACGGGCCGACCCTGACCCTGCCGCACCCGGGACTGCGCGACCGCACCTTCTGGGCTCGGCAGATCGTCGAGTTGGAGCAGCATGACTGAATTCCGCCTGTCGATGCCCAACCTGGCCGCGCGGAAACGCGACGGCGAACGACTGGTCATGTTGACCTGCTACGACGCGCTCTTTGCCGGACTCCTCGATGCTGCCGGGGTGGATCTCCTGTTGGTGGGCGATTCCCTCAACGAGGTGTTGGCTGGCCGGTCCTCGACCCTGTCCGCGACCCTCGACCAGATGATCTACCACGGGGCGAGCGTGGTGCGCGGCACGAGCCGAGTCCCGGTGGTGGTCGACCTGCCGTTCCTCAGTTACCAGGTCAGCGTGGTGGAGGCGATCCGGAACGCCGGTCGGGTCCTCGCGGAGACGGGGTGTCAGGCCGTGAAGCTCGAGGGGGGGCGGACGATGGCGCCGACCGTGGAGGCCCTGGTGGCCCGCGGGATTCCGGTGATCGGCCATCTCGGACTGACGCCACAGCACATCAATCGATTCGGTGGCTATCGGGTCCAGGGACGTTCGGTCCCGGATGGCGATCGGTTGCTCGAGGACGCCCTCGCCCTCGAGGCGGCAGGGGCGTCGGCCGTCGTGCTCGAACTGGTTCCTCGGCAACTGGCCGCTCGGATCACGACCGCCCTCGGCATCCCGACCATCGGGATCGGGGCGGGGTCCGCCTGTGATGGCCAAGTCTTGGTGCTGCACGACATGCTCGGGCTCAACGAGGGCTTCAACCCCACCTTCCTTCGACGTTACGCCGAACTCGGCCCGGCGGTTCGCGATGCCGTGTCGCGGTATGCTGACGAGGTGCGCCGCGGGGACTTCCCCGGCGACCAACACGGCTTCGACTGACCGATGGAGCGGATCACCACCATCGCCGCCCTGCGCTCCTCCCTCGCGGTCGCCCGCCGGGGAGGGAAGCGGATCGCGCTGGTGCCGACCATGGGGGCGCTGCACGAGGGGCACCTCTCCCTGGTCGATGCTGCGCGCCAGCGTGCCGACCTCGTGGTGATGAGTGTCTTCGTCAATTCCCTGCAGTTCGGTCTCCAGGAAGACTGGGGGACCTACCCACGACCGCGCGAACACGACGCCGCTCTCGCGGCTGGTCGTGGGGTGGATCTGCTCTTTGCGCCTGAGGATGAGGAGATGTACCGTGGCGATACGGGGGTGCGCGTCATGCCGGGAAGGATGGCGACGGTGTGGGAGGGGGCGATCCGGCCCGGTCATTTCGAGGGCGTCCTCACCGTCGTGGCCAAGCTGTTCCATCTCGTCGGTCCGTCAGTGGCGTGGTTCGGTCAGAAGGACATCCAGCAGGTCATCATGATCCGCGCGATGGTGCATGACCTGAACATGCCTGTGGAGATCGGGGTGGCCCCGATCGTTCGCGACCAGGATGGGCTCGCCCTCAGCTCGCGCAATGCCTACCTCTCGGCCGAGCAACGGGCGGCCGCGACGGCCATCCCGCGGGCGCTCGGCGC
>JAHEFN010000362.1 GCA_024640185.1 Gemmatimonadota bacterium
GGAACGGATAGCGATAGCTGCGGTTGTCGCTGGGGAAGAAGAAGCCACCCTGGTCGGTGTCGTGCGCCCCGGGGTAGTTGCCGGAGTTCCTGGAGAGGACGTAGCTCAGTGCCAGCGAGTACCGCGGGTCGTTCTCGATGGCGAAGGAGAGCTCCAGCGCCCGGTAGTCCCGCTCGACGGGGTCGAGGTAGGAGAGGATGCCACGACCCGGATTGCCGAGGCCGGATTCCCCACCAGGTCCACAGGCATTGATCGAGGTGGGATCCTGGTCGCATTGTCCGGGCTGGATCGCGTCGCGGAGGGTCCGGTAGAGCCCCCGAACCCCGATGCGATATCGGCCGGAGAAGAGCCCATCGTAGCCGAGCGTCACCTCATCGAAGTGGGAACCCCGAAGGTCCGCCCGTTCGGACTCGATCGAACAGCAGAACACGAACCCGCTGCCGTCGAGTCGCTCCCCCCCGGCTCCGGGCCTCCCGTCATAGAACACCAACCCGTTGACATCCTCACCGTTGGCGCGAGTGGTGACCAGCCGGAGGGCGGTCTGCTGGTAGAATCGACCCGCCGACCCCGACAGCTTGTGCTCCCCCATGCCAGTCACGTCGAGGGTGAAGCCGAGCCGGGGTTGCCATTCCCCGGTGACCCGCTGGGCCACCTCGCCATCGGTGTCCACCCAGTACTGGGCATCCCATCGGAGGCCCGCGTTGAGCGTCAAGCGATCGGTGGCGCGCCAGGAATTCTGGACGAAGGCGGCCGGGAAGCGGGCCGACACCTTGGACGCAACCGGGTCGAGGTAAATGGAGAAGTACCGGCAGGTATTGAAGAACGGCTCCGCGCGACAGGCCGCCGGGTCATCCGGGATCTCGGTATCGATGATCACCACACCGGGGTCGGTGTTGCCATTGCGCTCGTCGGCCCTGGTGGTTTCCCACTCGACCCCGGCCTTGAGGGTGTGGCGATCGAGGGAGCGGGTCAGCGCCAGCTTGGCGCTCATTCGCTCATTGTCGGAGTCGATCCACTCCCCGAATCCGCCCGAGAAGGCCTCGATGGCCTGGCCGTTGCCCAGGGGCAGGATGGTGGCCACCCGCGCCGAGTCATCCCCCGGTCGGGGGCCGTCGAAGAGATTGCGCCGCTGGTAGCCGAGCGACGCCTCGAGCAACCACTCCCCCCCGAAATCCCGGGTCATCACCAGCGACGAACTCACCCCGCCGTTTTCAAACCGGTTGAGGAGCGCGCCGGGATTCACCAGTGAATCGGGATTGGTGAACGGGCCCGGCTGCACCCGGTCGGCGGTCGAGAGGTCGCCCAGCACCGAGAGGACGACCCGGGTGTCCACCTGGGGACTCCAGGTGAGCTTGCCGGCAAAGAGGTGGTCGGTTCGCGAATCCTCGAAGTAGCCGAAGCGGTCGATCTCGACCTCCCGATTCTCGAAGGTCGGATCGTAGGCCGCGAAGAACCAGAGGCGGTCCCGCACCACGGGACCGCCGAGGGTGAAGCCGAGGTCGTAGACGTCGGCCCCGCGCGAGGTGCGCCCCCCGGAGATCACCCGATCCTGTGCGGTGATGGAGTGGTTGTTGAAGTAGCCGAACAGGCTCCCGTGGAACGCATTGCCGCCGGACTTGGTGACCACGTTGACGATCCCCCCGAGGGAGCGCCCGAACTCGGCCTCGTAGCCGCCGGTCAGCAGCTGGACCTCGTCGACAAAGTTGTGGGGCAGCTCGGTCGAGCTCGCGGCCAGGTAGGGATCGGTGGTGTTGATGCCGTCCACGAAGTACATGTTCTCGATGCCGGTGGACCCGGCCACGTTGAGCCCATCACCGGCGGTACTCTCGACGGTGTGGGCCGCGACCCGCAGGAGGTCCCGGAAGCTCCGGTCCGAGGGGAGCAGCTCGAAGTCCCGCTGGTTGAGGCGCAACCCGAACTGGGTCGAGGTGAAGTCGATCGGCCACGGTTCACCCGTTGCCAGGAGGGGTGCCAGTTCGATCGCCGCCACGGTCTCGAGCTGGACCGATCCGAGGTCGGTCACCGCCCCGAGGGTGACCGTCACCGCCTCGAGGGTGGCCGGTCGCTTCCCGATGGCGATCACCCTCACGGTGTACTCGCCGACCGGCAGGGCGAGGAACCGGAAGGTCCCAGCCCCGGTGGTGGTGTAGCTGCGGGTGCGTTGCAGGGCGGGACTGGTGACGGAGACTGTCGCCGCCTGGATTGGACCGCCGGCCTCGTCGAGGACCGCGCCAGTGAGGCTGCCGTGGGTCTCCTGGCCCACCAGGGGCACCGCCAGCAGGGCCAGCAGAAGAAGCAGGGGGAGTCGATTCATGACCGGCGGGCCTCATGAAATGGGGGGGGAAGGCGACACGATCACCCAAGCCACTCATCGGACTATCACGCCGGTCTCATCAGGCCCCCGAAC
>JAHEFN010000363.1:0-1190 GCA_024640185.1 Gemmatimonadota bacterium
TCGTCCCCGTCCCACCGACCTCATCGAGGTATTGCTGCGTGAGGGCCGCCTGCCCACCGAAGAGCGCCAGGACCGTCACGATCGAGGCGGTGCCGAGGATCACCCCGGCCAACGCGAGAAGGGTCTGCCCGAGGTGGCGTCGCGCCTCGTCGAGCCCGGTGAGGAACGACTCGAGGACGTTCATGTCACGACCCGACCGTCGGCCATCTCGATCGTGCGCAAGGCACGACCGGCCACGAGGGGGTCATGGGTCACCATGATCACCGTGTTGCCGGCGGCGTGCAGTTCCTCGAAGGTCCTGAGGACCTCGCCTCCCGCCTTCGAGTCGAGGTTGCCGGTCGGTTCATCGGCCATGATGATCGCTGGATCACCGATCAGCGCCCGGGCAATCGCCACCCGTTGGCGCTCGCCGCCCGAGAGTTGCTCTGGTCGGTGACCGATCCGATGGCCGAGGCCCAGCTGCTCAAGGCCGGCAATCGCTCTCGCCCGTCGCTCACCCCGGGAGATCCCGCCGCGGTACTTGAGCGGCAGCGCAACGTTCTCTTCGATGCTGAGCCGCGGCATCAGGTTGAAGGTCTGGAAGACGAAACCGACCTTGCGATTGCGGACACCGGCAAGGCGCTTGCCCTTCAGACCGCCGACGTCCTCGCCATCGAGCAGGTACCGCCCGGACGTCGGCGAATCGAGGCAGCCAAGGAGGTGCATCAGGGTGCTCTTGCCGGATCCGGACGGACCGATGATCGCGACAAACTCGCCGGCGGCGACGTCGACATCCGCTCCCCGCAAAGCCTCGACGTCGACCTGGCCCAAGCGGTAGGTCTTGGTCAGCCCCCGCGCCTCGATCAGCGCGGACATCAGTCGCTCACACGCGCCGCGCGCTCGGCCGCGGCGACAGGGTCCTCCAACGCCACCGAGTCACCGACCCCGACGCCACGCAACACCTCGACCCAGGTCAGGTCGCCCAGCCCGAGCTCGACCGGTGTCCGCTCCGGCTGCCCGTTCACCAGCAGGAAGACCACCGGTTGCCCCTCCGAGAGGAAGACCGACTCCACCGGAATGCGGACCACTCCACGTCGGGTCGGGCCGGCGATCCGGACATTCGCCGTCATCCCCGGCCGCAGGACCCCGAAGTCGCCGGTCACCGTCACCTCCACATCGAAGACCCTGACCCGGTCCTGCTGGCGGGCCGC
>JAHEFN010000363.1:1200-2392 GCA_024640185.1 Gemmatimonadota bacterium
GTATCGCCCGGGAAGGCATCGAGGGTGAGCGAGACAGCGTCGCCTTCGGCCACCTTCGCGATATCGACCTCATTGACGGCGGCCTTGATCCGGAGCGAGGCGAGATCGGCGATCGTGAACAGCTCCGTGCCCCCGCCGAAGGTCGAGGTCCCACCGACCACCGTCTCGCCCTCCTCGACCCCACGACGAATGATGACTCCACCTGTTGGCGCCGAGATCCGCGCCCACTGTGCGCTGTCGCCCGTGGTGACCCCGCTGCGCTCGACCAGCGTCAACTGCTCTTCGGTGGCGGCGAGCTGGTTCTCGGACTGCTCCATCGAGGCCCGGCGCTGCTCCACCTCTTCCTGGGTGATCCCGCCGGAGGGGAGCAGTTGGGCGGCGCGCTCATACTCGCGCCTGGCTCGGTCGCGGGAAATTCTCGCGGCGGCAATGTCCGAACGGAGCCTGGCGAAGGCGTTGGATTGGGCGATGTCAGGTACGACCCGCGCGAGAAGTTGCCCGGGCCGCACCCTCGCCCCTTCGCGCACGAGGAGCCGCTCGACCACGCCGGAGATCGGCGACTTGACGACGATCTGGCGCTCAGGCTCAACCAGTCCGGTCTCCTCCACGAAGACCTGGACATCGCCCTCCCCCACCTCGGCCACCCGGTAGGGACGGCCAGCGGCCTCGTCGGCACCGCCGCTGCCGCACCCGGCGACCGTGGCGGTGAGGACGAGGAGAAGCAGGTGCTGAGGAGTGGGGCGCATCGGGGAGGCCTCCGGTGGGATCGTCTGCTGTATGGGCACCCAACGAGCAGCGGCCACCGGAGGTTTCAGATTGACACAGTCGACCTACGGCGCCCTGACCCCGGTGGTGGTGCCGGTCACCAACTCCTGCCCGTCGGGGGTGTCGTAGACCGCGACCATCTTCCCCGTCAGCCCATCTTCGGCACGAACCACGGCGACCCGCACCTGCACCATGACGTTGTCACGGAGGATGCTGGGGTACTTGTCGGAGGTGAGGATCAGCGAGTCACCATGGAGAGCCGGGTTGAGGTTGATCGGATCGCGGCCCTCGAGGCGCATCACCCAGGCGGTGCCGGCATCATTGCTGCCGAGGCCGCTGGAGACCGGGTCGTCCACCCCCACCAGCACACTGCTGACCTGCCACTCACCGGCGAAGTCAGCGAAGGTCGGGGGCGGGGGCGGTGGGG
>JAHEFN010000364.1 GCA_024640185.1 Gemmatimonadota bacterium
GGCGTGGAGGTGATAGAAATGGATGACGTGGTCCTGGATCGTCTGCATCCCGTGGACCAGGTTCCGGATCAATTGCGCGTTGGGTGGGATGGTGATGCCGAGCGCATCCTCGACGGCGCGGCAGGAGGCCACGGCGTGGACCACGGTGCAGACCCCGCAGATCCGCTGGGTGAAGGCCCAGGCGTCGCGCGGGTCCCGCCCCGTCATGATGGTCTCGATGCCGCGGAACTGGGTCGACGAGGCCCAGGCGGTGGAGATCATCCCGTTCTCCGACTGCGCCTCGATCCGGAGGTGTCCCTCGATCCGGGTGATGGGGTCTACGACCACCTTAGTCTTGGCCATCGTGTGCTCCTTCGGCCGCGGCGGCCTTCTTGCGCGAGCGGATCTGGTGGACGGTGGTGGCGGTGGCATGGGCGGCGACGCCGGCCAGGGCACCGACCGCGAGGGCGGCGCCGATGGTGTCGGCGGTCTGCTCGATCCCGATGCCCGCCACGTTCGGGAGGCGGTTGTAGAACGGGGTCATGGTATCCCAGAAGTGCCGCTCGGTGCACCCGATGCAGGGGTGCCCCGCCCCGATCGGCCAGCTGGTCTTCATGTTCCACTGGAAGATCGGACAGGGGCTGAAGGTGGCCGGCCCCTTGCACCCCACCTTGTAGAGGCACCACCCCTTGCGGGCGGCCTCGTCGTCGAACTCCTCCACATACTGACCGGCGTCGAAGTTGGCCCGGCGCGGGCACTGGTCGTGGATCCGGGCGCCGTAGGCGAACATCGGCCGGCCATCGGCGTCGAGTTCGGGGATGCCGCCGAAGGTCAGGTAGTGCACCAGGGTGGCGGTCACCGTCTCGGCGATCGGGGGACAGCCGGTCAGGTGGACGACCGGCTTGTCCTTGATGACCTCGGCGATGCCGACCGCCCCCGTGGGATTCGGCTTGGCGGCCTGGACGCTGCCCCAGTGGGCGCAGGCCCCCACCCCGAACACCGCCTTGGCGCCGGCGGCCGCCTCCAGCAGGATCTCCTTCGCCGTCCGGCCGGCGATGGTCGTATAGATCCCATCCTCCGCCAACGGCACCGAGCCGGTCACCACGAGGAGGTACTCGCCGTGGTTCGCCTTCATCGAGGCCGCCAGCGCGCCCTCGGCGGCGGTCCCGGACGCGGCCATCAGGGTGTGCGAGTAGTCGAGGGAGACGAGGTTCAGGATCAGGTCGCCGATCGAGGGATCGGCGCTGCGGAGGACGCTCTCGACGCAGCCGGTGCATTCCTGCAGCTGGATCCAGATGACCACCGGCCGCTTGACGCCTTCCAGCGCGGCGGCCACGCGTGGAGCGGCCATTTCGGTCAGGCCGAGGAGCACGGCCATCTGGCCGCAGAACTCGAGGAAGTCGCGGCGGGAGACGCCGCTGGCCTCGAGGTGCTCTCCAAGGGTCTGATCCTTGGCCCAGGGAAACTGCGTCGGGAAAAACATTCGCGTGACCTCCGGTCCACTGGTGCGGGATGGACCGGCGGCGGGAGGGACCCGCCGTCGGGGGGGGAAACCAACTGCGGGAATGTTCAGTGAGCCGGATAAAGCGGGGTTGAAGAGTTTCTGAAGGTCGGTTAAGTATCACTACGGAGATGCCCGGCCCCGAACCTCCGGGACGACCGGGGATGGAAGTCTCGCGAGGCTCGCCTGCGTCATCTAAGAGAAGAATTCCCAAAGAGTTCGTGAAGGAATAGTAAGTTTTGTAACGAACACCCCGTATTGCCACGGAGGGCCATTGCGCGATTGCCCGGATAAGGAAAAATTGATCGCGTCCTCCCTCACTCAAGGGTTCTTACTATGACGTCTCGCACGGTTCGATTCCGCCCCATCGCTGCCCTTCTGGGCGCACTGGCCCTCGCCTTCGTGGTCGGCTGCACGGAGACCAACACCGAATATGTGGAGCGGCCGCAGTTCAACCCGCCGCCCGACTCGGTGAATGGCTTCATGGGCTACTACACGGCGGCCACCAAGCAGACCACCTGCGGCAACTGCCACGTGGGCTTCCAGGGTACGTGGATCGGCACCCGGCACGCCGACGCCTACGGCACGCCCGAGACCTCCGGCCACGCGGCGCCCTACTGCTACAGCTGCCACACGGTCAGCCAGAACGGCAATACTGCCGGCGCCCTCGGCCAGCCCGCCGGATGGGACTTGGTGCCGAGCGAGGCGTACCACGACGTGCAGTGCGAGAGCTGCCACGGCCCGGGCTACGACCATGTGTCGAACCCGAACGACGACAACCACCCGCTGGCCCGTGCCGGCCTGAACGACACGATCACCAGTTGCGGCGGCTGCCACAGCGGTGCGCACCACCCGTTTGTCGAGCAGTGGGCCCAGTCGGCGCATGCCGACTCAGCGGCCAACGCCTACCC
>JAHEFN010000365.1 GCA_024640185.1 Gemmatimonadota bacterium
GGCGCGCCTCCTCTTGGTGATCGCTGCCGGCTGTCTGGTGACAGCGATCGCCTTCCCGCTGTGGGAGGTGCGCCTGCTCGCACCCCAGTACCCTGAAGGCCTCGGGTTGCAGATCCTGGCCTACACGGTGCGGGGGATCGGGGAATTCGACCTGCAGAACATCAACGGGCTCAATCATTACATCGGCATGAAAGTGATCGAGCCCGACGCCATCCCGGAACTCCGTTACATGCCGTGGATCATCGCTGGAATGGCGGCACTGTTGCTGCTGATCGCCTGGCGCCGGATGCGGCGGGCCCTGCTCCCGTGGCTGGTGGCCTTCGCGGTGCTCGGCGGGGTGGGGCTCTGGGACTTCTGGCGCTGGGAGTACGACTACGGCCACAACCTCAACCCCGAAACCGCCATCATCGTGGTCCCCGGGATGAACTACCAGCCGCCGCTGATCGGCAGCAAGCGGTTGCTCAACTTCACCGCCACGGCGTGGCCAGGGACCGGGGCACTGCTGCTCGGGTTCGGCGTGCTCGGTGTGGCGGGAGCCTGGTGGCTCACCCGGCGCGACGACGAGTTGGCATGATGCTGGCCCCCCTGCTGTTGGTCGTGCAGGCCACCACCCTGCTGGTGGGGCCGGGAGCGCGCCACGCGACGGTCACGGCCGCGGTGGCCGCCGCCGCTGCCGGCGACACGGTGGTGGTCACCGCCGGGGTGTACGCCGAACCCACCATCCACATCTACCGTCCGATCACCCTGCTCGGGCGCCCGGGAGCGACCCTCGATGGCGAGGGGAGCCACGAGATCGTGCTGGTGGAGGCCCCCGGGGTCACCATCCGCGGTTTCCGGTTCATCAACACCGGCACCTCCTACCGTGAAGACCGGGCGGCGCTCCGGGTCGCCGAGACCTCGGACTGCCTGGTCAGTGGCAATCACTTCGAGGAGACCTTCTTCGCGATCTACCTGCAGCGCACCGTCGACTGTGTGGTGGAAGACAACACCATCGTGGGGACGCCCGGTCGCGAGGTGGTGACCGGCAACGGCATCCACTCCTGGGGATCCACCGGACTGGCGGTCCGGGACAATCGGGTCATCGGCCATCGCGACGGGATCTACTTCGAGTTCACCACCAACGCGATCGTCGAGCGGAATGTCAGCGAGAGCAATCGCCGCTACGGCATGCACTTCATGTTCAGTGACTCGTCGCGGTACGTCGACAACACTTTTCGTGGCAACGGCTCGGGCGTCGCGGTGATGTACTCCAAGGCGGTGCTGCTCCGTGGCAACCGATTCGAGGGGAGTCACGGCCCCGCGTCCTATGGCCTGCTGCTCAAGGATGTCACCGACTCGCGCCTCGAAGCGAACCAGTTCGTCGGCAACACGGCGGCCTTGGTGGCCGACGGCGCCGACCGAGTCGAGATTTTCGGCAATACCTTCCGCGCCAATGGTTGGGCGGTGCGGTTGCTGGCGAGCACCTCCGGTGGTCACTTCCTCGGCAACGCCTTCGTGGGCAACACCTTTTCCCTGGTGGTCAACGGACGGGGAACCTCGGCGAGCTTCGAGGGGAACTACTGGGACGACTACCGGGGCTGGGATCTCGATCGCGATGGCGTCGGGGATGTCGCCCATCACCCGGTGCGACTCTTCGCCCTGTTGGTCGGTCGCGGGGAGTCGGCACTGCTGCTCCATCGGTCGCTCTTCGTGCGGCTCCTCGACGCGGCCGAGCGTGCCATTCCGGTGCTGACTCCCGACGATGTGCTCGACCACCGTCCACTCATGCGTCCGCCTGCCGGAGGGGCAGAATGATCACGGTTCACGGGCTGGCGAAGCGATTCGGTCGGGTCGAGGTGTTTGCCGGGCTCGACGTGAGCGTGCCCACGGGGCAGGTCACCGGACTGATTGGGCCGAACAGCGCCGGCAAGACCACCCTGCTCAAGATGCTGCTCGGACTCATCGCCCCGGACGCCGGACAGATGGCGATCGACGGCACCTTGCTCGACGGCAGCTCGGAGTATCGTGCGGTGATCGGCTACATGCCCCAGATTGTCCGGTTCCCGGCGTACCAGAGTGGTCGCGACCTGCTGGAGACGCTGGTCGCGATTCGGGGTGGTAGCGAGACCCCGGATCTCTCCCTTGCCGAGGCGTTCGAATTGGGGGCGCAGTTCGACCGCCCACTCGGCGTGCTCTCGGGTGGCACCCGGCAGAAGATCAACGCGGTCCTGGCGTTTGCCTTCCGAC
Source organism: Gemmatimonadota bacterium (assembly GCA_024640185.1). Taxonomy (GTDB): domain Bacteria; phylum Gemmatimonadota; class Gemmatimonadetes; order Gemmatimonadales; family GWC2-71-9; genus Palsa-1233. The sequence continues at coordinate 2,227 of JAHEFN010000365.1, forward strand.
CTCGACTGCTGATCCTCGATGAGCCGACGGCGGGACTCGACCCCCTGGCGGCGAGCCTGCTCAAGGCACGAATCGTGGCCGAGCGGCAGCGGGGCACCACGGTGCTGATCACCTCACATGTGATTCCCGAACTCGAGCAGTTTGCCGACCAGATCCTCTTC
>JAHEFN010000366.1 GCA_024640185.1 Gemmatimonadota bacterium
CCTCGCCGAAGTCGCGGAATGGCATGCCCACGACCGCCTGTCCCCCGACGGCCGCGATGGACGAGCCGAAGGCGAACGGCCATGAGGTGCCGTCGGTCGAGTCGGCATCGAAGCGGAGGGAGCCAGTGAAGCGACCCTCGCCGTTGGGCAGGAAGCGATAGACCGTTCCGTTGCGGCGGTTCAGTCCGGGTGCACCGATCCAGAGTTCTTGGTCGACCAGGGCCATGGCGGCTCCGAAGTTCGTGCCGCGTCCGGCGTCGAACGGGCGCAACTCACCGGCCGGTGACCACGCGCCGTCGCCGTCATGCTCGAGGATGTAGGCACTGGCGGCCCCCGGCGCCCCGACGTAGGCTCGTCCCGCTTCGAGGTGCACCGCCGTGCCGACCTGAGCCCTGGCACCGACCACCGATCGTGAAGGGGTCACCGCGTGCGGCTCACCCCACCCGCTGCTCCCCCGAGGGAAGAAGTGGACGCCTCCCGTCTGGGCATCCGTGCCGGGAGCGCCGACCACAAGCCAGTCGCCATGTCGGTCCATGGCGGAGCCGAACCGATCCCCCGCCTTGCCGCCCACGGCCCGAAGCGTTCCGGCCTTCAGCCAGCCAGCAGCGGTGCGGCGGAAGTGGTGGACCACACCGGTGGAGTCGGCACCCGGGGCACCGACGAGGAGGTCGTCGCCCGACAGGGAGAGGGTCACCCCGAACTCCCCGCCCAACGGCGCCTCGATGGTGGCACTCGCGCGCCAGGCTGACCCAGCCTCGGTGCGCTCGAAGATGTAGACGACCCCAGCCCCTTCGCGCTTCTGTGGGGCACCGACCGCCACGGTATTGCCGTCGGCGGCAATCGCCTGGCCGAACCCATCCATCCGTGCCGAATCCGGTGCCATCAACCGAGCCCCTTCTCGCCACCGGCCACCGGCATCGGTGCTGAATGCGTAGACCACCCCGGGGCCATACCAATTGAGGGGTTGGCCGACGAAGAGTTCACTTCCGCTGACCGCCAGCGTCCGGCCAAAGTTCGGTTCTTGCGCCCCGAGAGGCGACGTCGTGACCAGAACAAGGACGGTCAGGAGGCAGTTGGCGAGACGGTTCCGCATGGTCGAACTCCAGGGAGGTGTGGCGGGGTGGCGGTGAATCGTGGTCCGGCGCCGCGCTACTTGACGAGCCAGTCGGCCGACAATTCCGTATGACCCCAGGCCATGCGCAACTCCCCGTGTGCGCTCTCGGGTGCCGTCGAGGGAATCAGCCACATGGTGAGGCTCTCCAGCGGAGCGGAGAGTGTGCGCACGCGCAGCGGGATGCGGGCGAGGTCATTGGCCACGTCGTAGCCACTCTCCTGGCCGATGTCGCGTTGGACCATGAGCGTCCATCCGTCCCGCTCGGGCAAGGTGAAGAGGACGTAGCGCCCCGCAGGGAGCATCACGCCGGCCAGTTCAAGGTCCACTTCGGTCGTCAGGGTTGTGGCGGCGTTGGCCCCCGTGCGCCATGGGGTCCCATAGGGGACCAGGGCGTCGGTGTGCAGCGCCCGGCCGCGGAGATGCGGCTGGCCATGGTCGAGCCGGAGCCGGAACTCCGGGCCGCTCTCCTCCTGGCTGCCCATCGGGACGGGCTTCGAGAGGACCACTTCGGAGGTGGCCCGCCCGCTCGGGGCCGGCCGCAATGCGGTCTGGGCAGAGAGGGGGGTGGTGCTGAGGATCACGAGGGTTGCCACGAGGGTCGTGGAGAGAGTTCGCACTGGGGGACTCCGTCTGATGGGGATGGTGGAATCTAAGCCCCTGACTGGGGCATGACAGGCAGGTGAGGTGATGGCCACGGCCCCTAGAACAGCCGTCCGCCGAGCGGCACGTCGTGGCGCGGCTCGAGCAGCACCACCGCGCCCTCGGCATCCGGGACCCCCAGCACGAGCACCTCGCTCTTGATGCCGGCGACCCGTTTGGGCTCGAAATTGACGACGGCGACCACCTGCCGACCGACAAGCTCGTCGGTCGTGTAGTGCACCGTCAGCTGGGCGCTCGAGGTCTTGACGCCGAGCTCGGGGCCGAAGTCCACGGTCAAGACGTAGCAGGGCTTGTGCGCCTTCGCATTCGGTTCGGCCGTGAGGATCCGGCCGACCCGAATGTCGACGGCCAGGAAATCGTCGAAGGAGATCGGCATCACACCACGAAGTTGAGCAGCCGTCCTGGCACCCAAATCACCTTGCGGACCGTCTTGCCGTCGAGGTGCCGGGCTACCGCCTCGTCGGCACGCGCCGCCACCTCGGCGGTGGCTTGGTCGGCGTCGTTGGCCACGCTGATCGTGCCCCGGGTCTTGCCGCCCACCTGCACCGCGACGGTGACCGTCTCCTCGATCGTGAGGGCGGGATCGAAGGCCGGCCAGGTCGAGTCGAAGAC
>JAHEFN010000367.1 GCA_024640185.1 Gemmatimonadota bacterium
CCCGCAGCCGGGTTCGGGTGGTACTCACCATGCGGGCCGATTTCTATGACCGGCCTCTCGAGTTCGCCGCGTTCGGTGAGCTCCTCGCCGGCGGGTTGGTGTCGGTGACGGCACCGTCGGATGATTCTCTGGTGCGGGCGATCGCGGGTCCGGCTGAGGCGGTGGGGCTCACCGTCGAGCCCGGGCTGGAAGCCGAGATCGTGCATGACGTCAGTGGCCAACCGGGGGGCTTGCCGCTGATGGAGTACGCCCTCACCGAGCTGTTCCACCGCCGCCGCGACGGGCGGCTCACGGTGGAGGATTATCGCAGCGGGGGCGGCGTCCTCGGTGCCCTGGGGCGCCGCGCCGATGAGCTCTACGGCGGCTACGACGAGCCGGGCCGCGCCGCCGTGCGCCAGGTGTTCCTGCGGCTGGTCGCCGTCGACGAGGGCGCCGCCGATACCCGGCGCCGCATCCCGCTCGCTGAACTCCAGGGCCTCGGGATCGACCCCGAGGCGCTCGCGGCGGTGCTCGACGATTATGGATCGCACCGGCTCCTCACCTTCGACCGCGACCCCGAAACCCGAGCCCCCACGGTCGAAGTAGCTCACGAAGCGCTGCTCACGAGGTGGGGCCGCCTCGCCGGCTGGATCGACGAGAGGCGCGACGACCTCGTCATCCACCGCCACCTCGCCGCCTGGGTGACCGAATGGCGCAACTCCGGTGACCAGGCCACCTACCTGCTCAGCGGCGGCCGGCTGGACCACTACGAGAGCTTCGCCACCGCCACCGACCTGGCACTCACCACCAGTGAACAAGAGTTCCTCACAGCAAGCCGAGTTGCCGAAGACGAACAGCGGGCCCGCCGCAAACGGCGCCGCCGCGGCATCCTCAGCGGCTTCGCAGCCGCCGCCGTCATCGCCGCCATCCTCGCCATCGTCGCCCTCATCAACCAAAACCGCGCCGAGGACGCCGCCCGGGAGGCGCGCTCTCGTGAGCTGGCGGCGTCGGCCATAGGGGTCCTCGACGACGATCCGGAGTTGAGCCTGCTGCTCGCCCTCGCCGCCGCCGAGGGAGGCGATGAACCCATCTTCGAATCGGTCAGCGCCCTTCACGAAGCCCTCCTCGCCGACCGGATCGTTTACAGCATCCCAGATGCTGACGGGGGAGGAGTGATCTCGCCGAGGGGTGACGTGCTGGTCACCTTCAACGCCAACGTGATCACCGGTCGTGACGCTGATGGCGGCGAGGAATTGTGGGCCGAAGAACTGCCCGTGCCCTATTTGGCCAGGCAGGACTGGTTCTGGTTCAACCCCGCAGGCGATCGGGCGGTGGCTGTTCTCGATCCCCATCCCGAGGAGTTCGGCATGGACGCGGAATCCTGGATCCGTTCGCCCGAAGACCCCGTGCTCGTGCTCATCGACCCGGTGAGCGGCATCTGGGAGGCCGCGGAGATCGATGTCCCGTATTGTGTCGAGCAGCTCGTCCCCGATGGCAGTCGTGTGATCGACCTCGACCGGCCGATCCTGGCCCAAGCGTTTCCCCTCGTCGGCGGCAACTGCGACCCAGATGCGCTCGTCCTGTTGAGCATCGACCTTGCCGGCGCGACGGCCGCGGAGGTGATGCGTTTCGATCCGAGCTTTACCCTTCTCAACTACTGAACGACAGACGCAGCTGGCAACCACCTGGCGCTCAAAATACGCCAGCGCACCACCGTAATCGACCTCACCAGCGACGAGCATACCGAGTGGGGCCCACCGGGACCCGGCAACGCCGCCACCGCTCTCAGCGGTGACGGCACTCTGGTGTACACGGTTGGGGGCGTTCCCCTCTCGACGGTATGGGACATCGAGAGTGACACTGCGGTGTTCAAAGCGCCATTCACCGAGGGCCGCCTCTTCGGGTTTATCAGCAGAGATGAGTCGAAGCTGATGAACGAGAACGGAGTCTGGGATCTCACCACCGGTGTGCCAATCGTTGAGTTCCCCGGCATCGCCCGTTGGGAAAGGCCGTCTATGAACACCGCAGGCACTCGAGCGGTGTCCGAACTGGACGGGCGGGTGCTCGTGCTCAACGTCGCGGCCAACGGCGAGATCGCCGCGGTGGATCTCCCTCGCGACGGCATCTTCCAACCGTACCTCCTCGCCACCGGCGCCGGCCGGGGTGCCATTCTCCCAACCTCCCCGACCGTTTTCGGATCGGTGTATGTGTTCGACCTCGCCACGGGAGAAATCGAGCGCGAGTTCCCTTCGGCCACCGGCCACGCCATCGCCCTGTCGCCCGACGGCCGCTACGTTGCGTTCCAGGAAGAGAACCCGCCTGGCTTCCACAGCACGGTGGTCATCGGTGATCTAGCCGCGGGCGACATCGTCGCCCGTATGAACGGCGTGTGCGCCCGCAACG
>JAHEFN010000092.1 GCA_024640185.1 Gemmatimonadota bacterium
TGCCGAACGCTTCGTGCAGGAGATCACCACCACCGCCGCGCTGCAACACCCGCACATCCTGCCGCTCTTCGACTCCGGCACCGCTGACGGCTTCCTCTACTACGTGATGCCGTTCATCGATGGCGAGACGCTCCGCGACAAGCTCAACCGCGAGACCCAGCTCGGGGTGGGCGAGGCGGTACAGATCACCCGCGAAGTGGCTGACGCGCTGCACCACGCCCACACCCACGGGGTGATCCACCGCGACATCAAGCCGGAGAACATCCTGTTGGCCGGCGGCCGACCGATGGTGGCCGACTTCGGGATCGCCCTGGCGGTGAGTGCCGCCGCGGGTGGCCGGATGACCGAGACCGGCCTCTCGCTCGGCACCCCGCACTACATGAGTCCAGAGCAGGCGACGGCCGAGAAGGAGATCACCGCCCGGAGCGACGTTTACTCCCTCGGCAGCGTCCTCTATGAGATGCTCACCGGTGATCCACCGCACACCGGGGCCTCGGCGCAGCAGATCATCATGAAGATCGTGACCGAGGAGGCGCCGCCGGTCACCAAGCTCCGCAAGTCGGTGCCCGGCAACGTGGCGGCGGCGGTGGCACAAGCGATCGAAAAGCTGCCAGCCGACCGATTCGAGAGTGCCAAGGCGTTCGCCGAGGCGCTCGGGAATGCCGGGTTCCAGGCGGTGTCGAGCACCGGCAGCGGTGCGTTGGCCACCTCGGCGGCGATCCCTCGCCGGCTGGTCGGCATGCTTGGTGTGGCGGCGGCACTGCTCATCGCGATCGCGCTCTGGGGGTGGATGCGCCCGGTGCCGGAGGTCGTGCTCCATGTCAGCATCCCGCCGGCGATCGGCACCTCGTTCCTCGGCGACCCGCGGTGGCCGGCCCTCTCGCCAGACGGCGAGACGGTGGTGTTCGCCGCCACCAGGGATGGGGTGAGCCGCCTCTACCGTCGTGCGGTCAACGGGTTCGGGGTCGAGGCGATCGAAGGATCCGAGGATGCCACCTTCCCGTTCTTCTCTCCGGACGGGCAATGGGTTGCGTTCTACACCGTCAGCCGGAAGTTGCGGAAGGTGCCGCTGGCCGGAGGGGCGGTCACGCCGATCACCGACATCCCCTTCTGGCGATCCGGAGCGACTTGGCGGCGCGATGGCACGATCGTGGTGATCGGTGACTCCCGTGGTCTCTTCGTGGTCCCCGATCACGGCGGAACCTTGGTGCCGTTGGCTCCCAGCGACACCCTGGCGGCTGACCTGCTGCTCTCCGATCCGCGGGAGCTGGCCGACGGGCGGTTGCTGGCCACCCGCCGCACCGGCAAGACCTGGGTGGACGGCGAGAATGACCTCATCCTGATGGCGCCCGGGGACACCGTGTGGCAGTCAGTGCCGGGTGGGGCATCGGGGGCCTTTGTTCCACCCGGTTTCCTGCTGACACGCCCGGGCAACGAACTGGTGGCACGGCGGTTCGACCTGGACGACGGTACGCTGAGCGGATCCGCCGTGCCGGTGCTCCCCGGACTCGAATCAGCCAGGGGGGACATGTCCGGAGCGATCGTCAATGAACGGGGTGACGTCGCGTACTTCGCCTTCGGCGAGGCGCCTCCCAGCTTCCTGGTGACGGTCGACCGATCAGGCCGAGCGACGCGAATCCCGGTGGAGCCTTCCCACTACCGGCACCCCCGCCTGTCCCATGACGGTTCACGGGCCGCCTTCCTCCGTGGCGCAAGCAATGACCTGTGGGTGCTCGACCTGCGGGACAACACCTGGCAGCGGCTTACCACCAACGCCAGCATCACCGAGCCGCAATGGTCTCCCGATGACCGGCGATTGATCCACACCATCGAGGATACCGTCTCCGGCTACAACCTTCCCGCGTCGCGAAGCAGTGGCGGGGGGGATGCCACGCTCATCCAGCGCTTCCTCGGCGATGCCTGGGTCAGCGACTGGTCACTCGATGGACGCTACCTGGCCATCTACGGGGGAGACGTCGGGATGAGCGTCTCGGTCCTCGACCTCGAGCGGCCCGACAGCCTGCGTCCGGTGACGCGGCGGGTTGCCGAGAGCACCGCCCGCAATGCGAGGTTCTCCCCCGACGGCCGCTGGCTTGCCTACCAATCGAACGAGACCGGGACGATGCAGGTGTACGTGATCGAGTGGGCGGCGCTCGGGCAGAAGAAGGCGATTTCGACCGAAGGCGGCACCGAACCGGCTTGGAACCCACGGGGCGGTGAGCTCTTCTACCGCAACGGCCCGAGCATGATGGCCGTCAGCATCACGACGTCCCCCACCCTGAGCGTGGGATCGCCCCGGGAACTGTTCCGGCGGGCCTATCAGGAGGACCTCTACGGCGACCGCAGTTTCGACGTGATGCCCGATGGCCAGCAGTTCCTCATGTTCGAGGCCAACCCCGACGCTGCCCCGGAACTCAGGGTGATCCGCAACTGGGTGGTCGAGCTCGACTCGATCACCAGGGAGCCGTAGGGTGATCGATCTCCTTCCCCACGTGACCCGAGCCCTCGCCGACCGCTACACGGTCGTCCGCGAGCTGGGCCGGGGCGGGATGGCGCTCGTCTACCTGGCTGACGACCTCAAGCATCAGCGCAAGGTGGCGATCAAGGTGCTCCGGCCGGAGCTGGCGGCCTCGCTCGGTGCCGAACGGTTCGTGCGCGAGATCGGCACGATGGGCAACCTGCGTCATCCGCACATCCTGCCCCTCTACGATTCGGGGGAGGCCGACGGCTTCCTCTACTATGTCATGCCACTGATCGAGGGCGAGACCCTGCGGGATCGACTCGATGCCGAGGGCCAGTTGTCGATCGACGACACCCTGCGCCTCACCCGAGAGGTGGCTGAGGCACTGGGCCATGCGCACGCGCAGGGCGTGGTGCACCGCGACATCAAGCCCGAGAACATCCTCCTCGAACAGGGTCATGCGGTGTTGGCCGACTTCGGCATCGCCCGGGCGCTCGGCACTGCCGGGGGCGAGCGGCTCACCGCCAGCGGACTCTCGATCGGCACGCCCACCTACATGTCTCCCGAACAGGGCTTCGGCGAGGGCGAAGTCGACGGACGCAGTGATCTCTACTCACTGGGCTGCGTGATGTACGAGATGCTGGGTGGTGAACCGCCGTACACCGGCCCCACTCCCCAGTCGATCATCGCCAAACGGATGGCTCAGGAGATTCCTCGCGTCTCCACGCTGCGGGAGACGGTGCCGGCCGAACTCGATGCGGCGATCACCCGATTGCTGGCCAAGGCCGCGGTCGATCGCTATCCCACGGCGGCCGCCTTCCTGGCGGCACTCGATGGCCGTGAGACGGCACCCCCGCCACCCGATCCTGTGGCCGCCGCCGCTCCTCGTTGGGACACCACACGACTGATTGCCGCCGCACTGGTCGTCATCGGCTTGGTCTTCGGCTGGCGGATGATGTCCCCGCGCGGAGGTGCTGCAGCCGTCGAGCGGTCTCCCGACCTGATGGCGGTGGTGCCGTTCTCCGTCCGCGGTTCGCCCGACATCGCCTATCTCGGCGAGGGAATCGTCGACCTGATGAGTGCCAAGCTCGATGGCGCCGGGCCGCTCCGGGTGGTCAACCCCCGCGCCGTGATCGCGATGGTCAACGGCGAACGTGTCGATGTGAGGGACCCGGTTGCCGGTGGCAGGGTGGCCGAGCGGTTTGGGGCGGGTCGCTATGTGACCGGCGACGTGACCGAAGTGGCAGGTCAGGTGCAGTTCACGGCGCGACTCTACGGCGGCGCTGACCCGGCAGCCGAGCCGCTGGCGACCGCGAGTGCCACCGGACGAATCGAGGCGGTCTTCGACCTGGTCGACTCCCTCGCGTTTGCGCTGCTGGCCGGGACCATGGCCGACTCGGCGGGCTATCGGCTCCCGAGGGTCGCCGCGGCAACCACCGACAATCTCTCGGCGCTCAAGGCGTACCTCGAAGGGGAGCGGTTCATCCGCAGTGGTGGACAGTATCGAGAGGCCGCCGCCGCCTATGCGCGAGCGATTGCCATCGATACCGCCTTTGCCTTGGCGTACTATCGCAAGAGCCTGGTCGGCGACTGGGTCGACGCCTATGATGTCCGTTCCTCGGCCGACAAGGCGATGGAATACGCCGATCGACTCTCCCCGCGAGATCGCAGCCTTCTCGCGGCGCTGGTCACCCGTCGGCACGGCCACTCCGACGCCGCCGAGGAGGCCTACCGGGCCCACCTCCTGGCCTGGCCCGATGAGGTTGAGGCGTTGGTGCAGCTTGGTGAGATCATCTTCCACGACGCCCCTCGTCGCGGCGAGTCGATGAACGCCGCGATCCCGGTCTACGAACGGGCACTCGAACTTGAACCCGGCAACGTCGACGCCCGGGTGCACCTCTCCAGGCTCTACGCCCTCAACGAGCAGTACGACAAGCTGGAGGAGGATGTCCGCCAGTTCGAGCGCTATGCCGTGGAGGCCGCCACGGCGGGTGACACCGGCCGCGGTGGTGAGCGGCTCTTCGAGGCCCAGTCGCTGCTCAGCTATGCCACCCACGACTCTGCCGGGATCGCCGAGATCGGCCGCGAGCTTCGGGACAAGCCGTGGTACTTCTGGTTCTATGCGGCGCACGGCGCCTCGCGGTTTGCGCGGAATCCGGCCGGTGCGCAGGCGATGCTCGCGGAGCGCACCAGCGACGAACCGCTGCTCCTGATGCTGGTCGCCAACCTTCACATGCTGCGGGGACAGACGGCGGCGTTCAGGGCGTTCGTCGCTGATCCACCGGGCGATGGCCGCTCAGCACTTTGGGATGTGCTCGAGGCGTTCGTGTGGACCTCGGGGGCGATTGCCCCCGACACGGCACGGATGGAAGTGTTGGTGGAACGGCTCCGAGCTGCCGACCCGGCGCAGATGCGGCGCCAGAACTGGGTCGAGGCCTACGAGGACCTGACCGACGAGTTCCACCGCTTCGAGCGCGATCAGATGGTGGCGATGCTGCTGATTCACCTGGGTCGCGTGAACGAGGCACGACCGATCATTGCCTCCCTGCGCTCGCGGGAGACGATGGAACAACTCGGCAACCTGCAGGCTGACGCGATCCGGAGCCTCGAGGCAGAGATCGCGATGCAGGAGGGCAACTCCAGCGAGGCACTCCGGATTCTTCGGACGATCACGTACGAGACGCCCCACGCGAGCACCTACCACGCCTTCGCCGATGCCTCGCGCCCCCGATTCCTGCAGGCTGAGCTCGAGCTGGTCCAGGGCGACACGGCGGTGGCGGTCGGATTGTATCGGGGCTTCGACGAGAGCTGGAGTCCCTGGGACACCTATCATCGGGCGATCGCCTACCAGCGGCTCGGCGAGGTGGCCGAGGCACAGGGGCGTCCGCAGGAGGCGATTCGCTACTACGGCTGGCTGCTCGATCTCTGGAGCGATGCCGACCCGTCGTATGATGGGCGCCGGGCCCGGATCAAGGAACACCGCGACAGGCTGCTCACGGCCCAGGGGTGAGCCCAGCGGGCGCAGGGTGGCCTCCGCGCTGGTGAAGTCGCCGATTGGAGGTAGCTTTCCTCCATCCCAATGACATGCCGTTGCCATGCCCCCGGAACGTTCCGGGGCACCATTGATTCCTCGCGAGAGAAGAGCTGTCCGTGACCTCTCCCTACGATCGCCTCACCACCGCCCTGGCCGACCGCTACGTCATCGAGCGGGAGCTGGGCGAGGGCGGCATGGCGACGGTCTACGCGGCGCACGACCTCAAGCACGATCGTCAGGTCGCAATCAAGGTGCTGCGGCCGGAGTTGGCGGCCGCCATCGGGGCCGAGCGGTTCCTCGCCGAGATCAGGACGACGGCGAACCTGCAGCACCCGAACATCTTGCCGCTGTTCGACAGCGGCACCGCACAGTCCTCTCACGACTCACGCCTCACGACTCACCTCTACTATGTCATGCCCCTCATCGAGGGAGAGACGCTCCGCGACCGACTGGACCGCGAGACCCAGCTGAGCATCGCCGACGCGGTCCGCATCGCCGCCGAGGTGGCAGGTGCGCTCGACTACTCGCATCGCCACGGCGTGATCCACCGCGACATCAAGCCCGAAAACATCCTGCTCCAGGACGGCCGAGCGTTGGTGGCCGATTTCGGGATCGCCCTCGCCGCCACGGGCGCCGGCTCCCGGCTGACCGAGACCGGGATGTCCCTCGGCACCCCACACTACATGTCACCCGAGCAGGCGATGGGGGTCCGGGATCTCGATGCCCGGGCGGACATTTACGCACTGGGGTGTGTCTGCTACGAGATGCTCACCGGATCGCCACCGTTCGAGGGGCCGAATCCTCAGGCGATTATCGCGAAGGTGATGACCGAGCGACCGACGGAGCCATCGGTGACCCGGGATACCGTGCCCGAACGGGTCGAGTATGCCGTTTTGGGGGCACTCGCCAAGCTGCCGGCTGACCGGTTCGCCTCGGCGGCGGAGTTTGCTGATGCACTGGAGGGGAGGGCCCCCATCCCGGTCAGCTCGGCGGCGAGCGAATCGCGACGGCCGATCAGGGGACCAGCGCTCGCGCTTGGCGGAGCCGCCCTGCTGGCTGGCGCTGCCGTCGGGTGGATGTTGGGCAGCGGAACTGCTCGAGGCGGACCGGGCCCACAGATCTACGACGCAGCGCTGCCGGACACCGCCGCGATGAGCTTCGCGGCCACGACCTCCAACACCTCCTACGGGATCGCCCTCAGGAATCTTTCCATCTCCGCCGATGGCCGCTTCGCGATCTACACCGCCCAGGATGGTGACTCGACCGCCCTCTGGTATCGGAGCCTCGAAGGCGACGAGGCCCATCCGATCGCCGGTACCGTGGGAGGGAAGGCACCACGGATTTCTCCCGACGGCTCCCAGCTCGCCTTCCTGGTTGGCGAGACGGCGATGCTTGTCCCGATTGAAGGGGGCGAGCGCCGCCAACTGTTCGCGAGCCGAGCGACAACTCTCACCGATTGGGTCTCGCCGACGGAGTTGCTGATCGTCGACGAAACCGGGATCCGAGCCAATTGGATCGATGCCGGGGGGGATGGGGTGCGCTCGGAGACGATCCCCCGTTGTTTGGAGGGGAACTGGGCCACATCCGTGCAGACACTGATCTGCTCGCAGTCGCGCAGGGGGTCGGTGGTCAACATCGGATCAGGTGATGTGGGGCCAATCCGTGCGACCCAAGCCGACGGCACTGAGGGCGATGGACTCACGGGCACCAACTTCAGGGTCATCGACGAGCGGTACCTCGTGTTCATGGGCAATGACGGCAGTCTGCGGGGAGCGGCATACGATCCTGCCACGCAGCTCGTGGGTCGTTCGGTGGGTCTGGTGCGAGGGGTTCGGCGCGAGGCGCTCGGTCAGGCACAGTTCGACATTGCTGCCGGTGGAACGCTCATTTTCGCTCCCGGTGAGGACGCCACCAACGGCCAGCTCGTCAAGCTCGCGCGGGGTGGAACACCGGAACCACTACCGATGGAGCGCGGCGACTTCCAGCGCTTCGACCTGAGTCGGGACGGGCGTTGGCTCGCGACCTCGGCCCAGGGTCCCTTGCAGTACGAACTCAGGATTTACGACCTGCGGGATGCCCAGCAATTCACCTGGGTTCGCGGCGACGGGATGAGCCATCCGCTCTGGGACCGAGCGGGGGAAAACCTGATCTTCGCGGTCAATGACGACGCCAAGTCCGAGATCCGTCGGGGAGCGCCCGGCTCCGGGCTCCCGGCCGAAATCCTCGATACCCGTGACTTGGAGCCATCCAGGCCCGACATCGTCGAACTGGCCGGCGACCGCCTCGCCTTCGCCCAGGACTGGGTCTCGGGCATCATCATGCGGTTCGACCCGACGGTGATGCCGGTGCGCTTCGACACCGTGCTGACCGGGGCGAAATTCCCCATTCTGTCTCCCGCAGGGAACCTCCTGGCCTACCAGACGATCGAAGAGAATCGGATCATGGTCACCGGCTATCCGGACCTCCGGCGGCACTGGCAGCTGGCCTCGGAGGGCGTGGAGCCGCTTTGGATTTCCCCGACGGAGGTCCTGTTCCGTCTGGGCGTGTCGTGGTATTTGACTCGGGTCGATCCACAGACCGGAGAGCCGCTGGGCGCCCCGGAGTTCTGGGCCCGAGACCCTCGCTTCTCGGATACGTCGGGGTGGTCCAATCGGCTCTCCCACGA
>JAHEFN010000368.1 GCA_024640185.1 Gemmatimonadota bacterium
TCCAGCAGGACAGGGAGAACCCGAAACTGCTCACAGCCATGGTCACGGCACCCCTGACGACCGGCCGCTACCAGATCGACTGGCGGACGGCCTCCGCCGATGGCCATGCCATCAAGGGGACCATCGCCTTCAGGGTCGGCGCGGCGGAATAGCTGGCAGCCGGATTCCTCGGCGGGTCGGCTACTTTTCCCGCCATGGATATCGCCCAACTTCAGCGCCAAAAGCTCCCCGAACTCCCGGCCCGCATCGAGGGCCTCGCGGCGCTGGCCGTGAATCTGGTGTGGAGCTGGCACCGGAACGCCCGTGACCTCTTCCATCGGGTCGATCCGGTCCTCTGGCGGCTCTCGCAACACAACCCAATCACCCTCCTCAACCGGGTCAACCCCGAGCGCCTCGAGGCGCTGACTCGGGACGGCGACTTTCTCGGACGCTATGACCGGGTGATGGAGTGGTTCGCCGTCGAGCGTTCCGCCGTCGACGGTTGGTTCGAGGACAGCCACCCCGACGTTCCCACCGATCGCCCGATCGCCTATTTCTGTGCCGAGTTCGGGTTGCATGCCTCGGTCCCGATCTACTCCGGCGGCCTCGGCGTCCTCGCCGGTGACCATTGCAAGACGGCCAGTGACCTCGGGTTGCCGTTTGTCGGCGTGGGTCTCTTCTACAAGAAGGGCTATTTCGACCAGCGCGTCCGTCCCGACGGGTGGCAGGAGGATGGTGAGGATGCCGTGCAACCCGAGCGGACACCACTGGTGCCGGTGGATGGACCAGACGGGCGGGGCTGGGTCACCGAGGTGGAGATCTTCGGCCGACCGGTGCGCATCAGGGCCTGGACGATGCAGGTGGGGCGGGCGCCCCTCTACCTGCTCGACACGGACCTCGAGGCAAACCACCCGGACGACCGCTCCCTGACCAGCCGGCTCTACTCCGGCGGCCTGCCGATGCGGTTGCGACAGGAATGGGTCCTCGGCGTGGGCGGCGTCCGGATGTTGCGGGCGGTCGGCATCGACCCGGCGGCGTGGCATGCCAACGAGGGCCACGCCGCGTTTCTGATGCTGGAACGACTCCGTGAGTCGGTCACCGCCGGGACGGTGATCACCGACGCGGTCCGCGAGATCCGCCGCACCTCGATCTTCACGACCCACACGCCGGTCCCGGCCGGCCACGACCACTTCGACCTCACCGACGTGCGGGACTGCGCCGGCGAGGCCTACCTCGCCGACTTCGGTGACCGGGTCGATGACGTGGTCGCCCTCGGTATCGATCCATCCCGCCAGGACGAGCAGTTCCACATGACGGCGCTGGCCATTCGCCTCGCCGGACATGTCAACGGCGTGGCCCAACGCCACGGCATCGTCTCGCGCGAGATGTGGCGCCACCTGTGGAGCGAGCGCCCGGCCGACCGGGTCCCGATTGGGGCCGTCACCAATGGGGTCCACCTCGAGACCTGGATGGCGAACCCGATGATGCGACTGCTCGACCGCCACCTCGGTTCGGGGTGGAACAGGGCACGTGAGAACGCCGAGACGTGGGATGCCGTGCTCGGGGTGGAGTCGGAGACCCTCTGGCGGGTCCACGAGCGACTCAAGAATGTCTTGATCACCAGGATCCGTGACGAGGCACGGCAACGGTGGAAGCAGACCTGGAGTGAGGCCGCCCAGGTCGTTGCCGGCGGGTCGCTGCTCGATCCGCAAGCGCTCACCATCGGGTTTGCGCGCCGCTTTGCGACCTACAAGCGGGCCAACCTGCTCTTCCGTGACATCGAGCGGCTGCGCCGCCTGCTCACCGACCAGCAGCGCCCGGTGCAGCTGATCATTGCCGGCAAGGCCCACCCCCAGGATGACCCCGGGAAGGAAGTGCTCCAGTCCCTCTACCACTTCACCCGGGACCCGGTCTTCGAGGGCCGCGTCGCCTTCCTCGAGGACTATGACATGCACCTGGCACACCTGCTGGTGCAGGGCGTTGACCTCTGGCTCAACGTCCCCCGGGTCCCGCTCGAGGCCAGCGGGACCAGCGGCATGAAGGCCGCCCTCAACGGCGTGCCACACCTCTCCACGCTGGACGGGTGGTGGGAGGAGGGCGCGACCGCCAAGAATGGCTGGACGATCCCACGGGCCGAGGCGAGTGACGATATCGACGTGGTCGATGGGGCGGACGCGGGGCATCTCTACCGGCTGCTGGAGGAGGAGATCGTCCCGATGTGGTATGACCGTGATGAGGAGGGCGTCCCGCGGGAGTGGGTGGTCCGGATGAAGGAGGCGATCCGGATTGCCGGACGGCACTTCACCTCACGACGGATGGTGCAGGACTACACCGAGCGGTACTACGTGCCGACCCTGCGCGGTGACCCCTTCGTCGATGACCCACCGCTCGGATGA
>JAHEFN010000369.1 GCA_024640185.1 Gemmatimonadota bacterium
GCACCACGGCGGGATCACGGTCCATCCGCTGGTAGCCATCCCACATCTCCCGCTGGCCGAGGACGCGCACCACCTCCGACTGCTGCAACTCGACCCGCACCGCATCGGTGACCGTCGCCCCCAGCGTCGAGTCGGCGGTCTCGTTGGTGAACTCGCCAACCAGCAGGAGGTCGTCCTGGGCGAGGAGCTGGTCGCCGATCAGGGTGCCCGACGCCCCCACCTTGTTGAAACGGGTGACCCCCAGCACCGCCACGATCGCCACCACGGCCGCCGCCGGGACCAGCCAGCGGGGGCGCTTCTTCCGAGCGGCCGGAATCCCGCGGGTCGGGGTCATCCCCCCGCTCGAGGTGCCGAGCCCCTCGAGCACCGGCAGCATCGCCTCGGCCGACTGCCAGCGGTCGGCCGGCTTCTTGGCGAGGCATCGCATCACCAGCTCGGCGAGCGCCGGGGGCACGGCACTCCGCACCTCACCCACCGGCTCCGGGGTCTTGCTGATATGCGCTGCCAAGACCTCCTGCTGGGTCCGTCCGGTGAACGGTGGCCGGCCGGTGAGCATCTCGAAGGCGGTGGCCCCCACGGCGTAGATGTCGGCGCGGTGATCGACGCCGGGGTCGGCGGCGGCCTGCTCCGGTGCCATGTAGGCCGGGGTACCGAGCGCCATCCCGACGGTGGTGACCATCCCGCCGCCGGTCGCCTCACTCACCGCCTTGGCGATGCCGAAGTCCATGACCAGGGCGTGGCGGCCACTCAACATCACGTTGTCGGGCTTGATGTCGCGGTGGACCACGTTTTGGGAGTGGGCCAGCGCCAGCGCATCGACCATCTCCCGAAGGATCCGCACCGCGTCGGCCACCGGCAGCTCGCCCTCGCGGGCGATCCGGTCGCGGAGCGACTCGCCTTCCACGAACGGCATGACGTAGAAGAGGAAGCCCTCGGCTTCGCCCGAGTCGTGGAGGGCCAGGATGTGGGGGTGGTGGAGCTGGGCCGCGATCTCGATCTCGCGGAGGAAGCGCTCGGGCCCGAGCGACTGGGCCAGCTCGGGCCGGAGCACCTTGAGGGCGACCTGACGCTGCAGCTTGAGGTCCCGCGCCAGGTAGACCGTCGCCATGCCGCCCGCCCCGAGTTCCCGGAGGATCTCGTAGCGGTCGGCGAGGGCGGCGGTGAGGCGGTCCTGTTCTGGGGTCATGGCACCGGTCGGGAGGGGACCCCCCAAGTTCGCCCCAACCAGCCCGGTGCGCTACTCCAACGGGATCTGGGCCGCGTTGGCCGTGAGCCACCGCTGGAAGGTCTGCAACCCCGGGTTGAGCTCCCGGGAGAGCGCCACCGGGCGGTTGCCGGTGTACATCGCGTTGGCCTCGGCCTTGAACTGGAACATGTTGCCAAGGTCGTCGGCTCCCGGGAAGCCGAAGCCCCTGTAGGTGTCGGGCGAGACCGCCTGGTGGCGCACCGGCTCGCCGAGCGCCGTGGTGAGGGCCGCGGCCATCTCGGCCCCGCTGAGGTGCTCCCCAGCCACGCCCACCGTCTGGCCGATGAACTCCTTGCCCCGCTTGAAGATCCCGTAGGCACAGGCCCCGATATCGGCCGCCGCGATCCCGGGAAGCTTCTTGTCGCCCATCGGCAGCACGAAGTCGAGCACCCCGTCCTCGCCGCGCTTGGGCCCCGACCCGAAGAAGATCAGGTTGTCCCAGTAGAACGACGTCAACAGGAAGGTGGTCGGCACCCCGAACTCGGTGAAGAAGCGGTTGCCCTCCGCCTTGGCGTCGAAGTGGGGAACCTTGTAGTTGCCCCCAAGGGTCGGCATCCGGTCGTCGCTGAGCGGGATCGAGTCGCGGGCATCCTCGAAGGTCGACCAGATCACATGCTCGACCCCGGCCGCCTTGGCGGCCTCGGCGATCGACTTGGCGTTGGCAATCTCGCGCTCGGGCGAGAAGTGGGCCCAGAAGAAGGTGACGCCGTAGACCCCGTAGGCGCCCTCGAACGCCGCGGTGAGCGAGGCGGTGTCGTCGATGTCGGCGGCGACCACCTCGGCCCCGGCCTTGGCCAGTGCCTTGGCCGAGTCGGAGGTCACGTCCCTGGTCAGGGCGCGAACGGCGAAGGGACCGTCAGGATCGGCCAGGATGGCGCGGACCAGCCCCCCACCCTGGGCACCGGTGGCGCCGAGCACTGCGATGATCTTCTTCTCTGACATGGCTTTATGACTCCAAGTGAGATGGTGACTATTGCTTTACATGCAAACAATATACACGTAGACCTCCTGCACGCAACCCCTGGGGGCTGGAACCTCTCCCACCTGCGGCCGTACTCTCCCGGACCCCCACCCACTGACGGAGAGCCTGACGATGCCGAGCGTAC
>JAHEFN010000370.1 GCA_024640185.1 Gemmatimonadota bacterium
GCTTCCTCACCAAGCTCAACATCGAGGGACTCGACCGCGATGATGACGGCTGGTCGACGCCGGATTTCCTGCGCGCCGACCAGAAGCTCTCCATCGACCTGGAGACGATGCTGGCTGGGATCGATGTGGTGTGGGTGGACTGACGACGAGAGACGAGAGACGAGAGACGAGAGACGAGCGCGAAGCTACGCGGCCTGATGGCCAGCGGAGAGGGGCACCCTCGATGAGCAGAAGTCGGCTCCTCGCCGCGCGTCACCCGCCCACGCACGGCGAGAGCGAGTGCGGCGAGTCCGACTTCGTGAATCGAGCCGGTGCCGCCTCGCAGCGAGGTACCAGAGACCAGCCGCGAAGCTACGCTCCCTGACTCTTCCGCGGAGAGGGGCACCCTCGATGAGCAGACGTCGGCTCCTCGCCGCGCGTCACCTGCCCACGCACGGAGAGCGCGAGTGCGGCGAGTCCGACGTCGTGAATCGAGCCGGTGCCGCCGCGCCGCGAGATCTCTGAGGACCGTCCGGCGCTACTCCAGCACCGGTAGCTTCAAGCCCACCTTCGCCACCCGCTCGGAGATCTTGTCGGCAATCTCGCCGAGCATCACCGCCGCCGCGGAGCCCGGTGCCTCGACAATGACCGGCCGGCCCTTGTCGGCGGCATCGGCCAGCCCAGCCTGCAACGGCACCTGACCGAGCAGCGGCACCCCCAGCTCCTCCGCCAGTCGCTCACCCCCGCCGCTTCCGAAGAGGTCGTGACGCATCCCGGTGGTCGGGTCGATGAAGCCGCTCATGTTCTCGACCACGCCGAGCACCGGGACGTTGACCTTCTCGAACATCTTGGCGCCGCGGAGGGCATCGCCGACCGCGACCTCCTGCGGGGTGGTCACCACCACGGCACCGTTCACCATCACCTGCTGCACGAGGGACAGCTGCGCGTCGCCGGTCCCCGGCGGCATGTCGACCATCAGGACATCGAGTTCGCCCCAGGCGACGTCGTGGAGGAACTGTTGCAGCACCTTGGTGATGATCGGCCCGCGCCAGATGGCCGGCGCGTCGCGATCGACGAGGAAGCCGATCGACATCAGCTTGATGCCGAAGGCCTCGAGCGGGACGATCCGCTTGTCGGCATCGATCCCGGGACGTTCGTAGACGCCCATCATCCGCGGGATGTTGGGTCCGTAGAAGTCGGCGTCGATCATCCCGACACGGAGCCCGCGCTGGGCCATCGCCACGGCCACGTTCACGGAGACCGTGGACTTGCCGACCCCACCCTTCCCCGACGAGACCGCGATGACCTGACGGACCCCGGCCACGGCCATCGGGGTGGGGGCAGGCACGGTGCCGGCCTGCGTACTCTGCGGTGGGGGATGGCTCTTGGCCGGTGGGCCGGCCGGGTCCTTGACCGCGATCTTCGGGGCAGGAATCCCGGCATCTGCGAGAGCCTTCCTGGCCTGCCGCACCAAGGTGGCGGGATCCTCGCGGCGCAGCAGGAAGGTGAACCCCACCTCTCCATCGGCGACCACCAGCTCCTGGACCATTCCCGAATCGACCAGGCCACGCCCGGTGCGCGGATTGATCACGGCATCCAGCGCCTGTTCGACGGTGGCCTTGTTGATTTCTGCCATCAGACGGCCTCCACAATGCGGACTTCAGGAACGGCGTCGCGGAGCCGGGTCTCGATGCCCTGTTTGAGGGTCACCGAAGCGGCCGAACAGCCCTGGCAGGTGCCGCCGAGGCGAAGCACCAGCCGGCCATCTGCCGGGTCGAAGTCGATGATCTCCACGCTGCCGCGATGCGAGGCGATGTAGGGCCTGATGCCGTCGAGGCCCTGTTCGATGCGATCGAGGATGTCCACGCTGCCGACCTCGCTCAACGACGGCGCGCGGGCGTCGCGCGAACCAGGGCACGGGCCGCCGCGAGGACATCCCGCTGGACGTCGTCCATCGTGCCGGTGATCGCCACCCCCGCCGCCTTGGTATGACCCCCACCGCCGAACTCGCGGGCCAGCGCGGCCACGTCGACATCACCGACCGAGCGGAAGGAGACCTTGATCCGCCCGGCCGTCACATGCCGGAAGAGGATCGCGAGCCGCACCCCTCGGATCGCCCGGGCATGCTCCACCACCCCGTCGAGATCATCCGACTCGACCTGGTGCCGGGCCATCGCGTCGGGGGGTACCGTGATCCAGGCGATGCCGGGGTCGTCCTCGACCACCAGGGTCTGCAGCGCCTCGGCCAGCAGCCGCGGGCGACCCGGCGGCGCCGAGGCATAGACCTCGAGGTAGACCTCCTCCGGATCGGCACCCAACTCGAGGAGGTCGGCGGCGACCCGCAGGGTCCGCGGTCGGGTGTTGGAGAAGCGG
>JAHEFN010000371.1 GCA_024640185.1 Gemmatimonadota bacterium
TGGCAAGACGCTTCCCAACCAGAACGGTGCGCCGCTCCGGTTGGTGGTCCCCTGGAAGTACGGTTTCAAGGGGATCAAGGCGATCGTCAAGATGGAATTCGTCGAACGCCAGCCGATGAACTGGTGGCAGTTGCTCGCGTCCAACGAGTACGGCTTCTATGCCAACGTCAACCCGGATGTCGACCACCCCCGGTGGAGTCAGGCCCGGGAGCGGCGGATCGGCGAGTTCCTCAAGCGCCCCACGCTGATGTTCAACGGCTATGCCGATGAGGTCGCCTCGCTCTACAGCGGCATGGACCTGCGCCGGAACTTCTGACGGTGCAGGCCAACGAGGTGCTCGGTCGCGTCGTGCGGCCCGCCATCGTGGTGGGAGGCATCATCCCCGGGATCGTGATCACCACCCGACTGCTGCGCGGTGCGTACGTCAATCCCGCCGAGGCGCTCGAGCATGCCACGGGCTTCACGGCGCTGTGGATGTTGCTCGGCAGCCTTGCTGCCACACCGATGCGCCGGCTCACCGGACTGGCCGGATTCACCCGGCTCCGCAAGCCCCTCGGACTCTGGGCGTTCGCCTATGCGCTCACGCATCTCGGCTGCTACCTCGTCTTCGACCAGTCGCTCCTGTGGGGGGAGATCTGGTACGACATCCGTGAGCGGCCGTACATCACCGTGGGCTTCTCCGCTTTCCTGATCCTGCTCGCCCTGGCGGTCACCTCGCCCAAGGCCGTGATGAAGCGGATGGGGGGCAAGCGATGGCAAGCGCTGCATCGGATGGTGTACGTGGCGGCCGCACTCGGCGTGCTCCACTTCCTCTGGTTGGTGAAGCTCGACATCCGTCAACCGGTGGTCGCCGCGAGTGCCCTGGTGATCCTGTTGGTGCTGAGGCTGCAGCGGCGCCCGGGTCGAGCGAAGGGGCTGCCGACCGCGTCGGTCGCTGACGCACCGTGAACCCGCTGCAGGTGGGGGCCGCGCCGTGACCAAGCACTACGACCGGGCCTACTTCGATCGCTGGTATCGCGATCCGCGCCACCGGACGCTTCGGGCGGCCGATCTCCGCCGTGATGTGCAGCTGGCGGTGTCGCTCACGGAGTGGGTGCTGCAGCGACCGATCCGCACCGTGCTCGATGTCGGGGCGGGGGAGGGCCGGTGGCGCGCGCCACTGCGGGCGCTCCGGCCGCGGATACGCTACATCGGTGTGGAGCCGTCGGCGTGGGCGGTCCGCCGGTGGGGCGCCCGTCGAGAACTCCGCCACGGCGACCTCGGCACCCTCCACCAGTTGGGTCTCCCGGGGCCGTTCGACTTGGTGGTCTGCGCCGATGTGCTGCACTACCTCTCGACCGCGCGGCTCGGGGAGGGACTGCAGCGACTCGCCCCGTTCGTGGGCGGCCTGGCCTTCTGTCCCACCTTCACCGGGAGGGATGGGGTGGTAGGGGACCTGGAGGCGTTCCAGGGCCGTCGGCGCCAGGCAACCTACCGTCGCGCCTTTGCCGGCGCCGGGCTCCGGCAGGTCGGTCCCCATGCCTGGGTGCCACGGGACGTCGCCGAGGGGTTGGCCGAGCTCGAGAGCGGCCCGCCTGACCGCTGACCGTGGCCCGACTATATTCCGTCTCCGATGACAACATCTACCCGCCTTCTCGACGCCGCTGCCCTGCGGCGGGTGCTCGCGCGCATGGCGTCGGAACTCGTCGAGCGAACCGCCGATGGCTCCTCCGTCGTCCTCGTCGGGATCCAGCGTCGGGGGGTGCAGCTCGCCGATCGGCTGGCCCCGCTGATCGAGGTCGGGCTCGAACGGCCCCTGCTGCGTGGTGTGCTCGACATCACCCTCTACCGCGATGACCTCCAGGCGATCGGTCCGAGTCCGATCGTCCACGAGACGCGGCTGCCGCCTGGCCTCGATGGGGCGACCGTGGTGGTGGTCGATGACGTGCTGCATACCGGTCGAACGATTCGGGCCGCCCTCGACGAGATCGCCGACTTTGCCCGGCCCAAGCGAATCCTGCTGGCGGTCCTGGTGGATCGGGGCGGTCGCGAGTTGCCGATCGCCGCCGATGTGACCGGACTGGTGGTCGCGGCCGTGCCGGGTGACCACGTCACGGTGCAGGTCACCGAGGTCGATGGCGAGGATGCCGTCCTGCTCGAGCGGGGAGGTGCCGGGTGACCGATTCCGTGCTCGGCAAGGATCTTGTCGGCCTCGAGCATCTCAGTGCGCAGCAGATCACGGCGATCCTGGACACGGCAGAGCCGTTCAAGGAGGTCTCCGAGCGACCGATCAAGAAGGTCCCGGCGCTGCGTGGCAAGACCATCGTCAACCTGTTCTTCGAGGCCAGCACCCGGACCA
>JAHEFN010000372.1 GCA_024640185.1 Gemmatimonadota bacterium
AGCGAGCGGTTTCCGACCGTCTTCCAGGGTCCCGACCTCGACCTGCTCTCGTTCGGCGAGGCCGACTCGACGCGACTGGTGGTCGGGATCCGGCTGACCGGTCCCGCCGGCGCCGGGGCCTATCTCGGCGCCGTGGCCGCAGGTGATGCCACGCCGCTCTACGTCACCTACACCGACATCGGCAGTGCGGACACCCTGATCCAGAAGCAACCATTGCAGCGCGGGGTCGAGCAGAACCTGACCGTCATCTCACCGGCCACCCCGGCGGCGCCCGACCTGCTCACGGTTGGTGGCTTCCCCTCGGCTCGGTCGTTCATCCGCTTTGATCTTCCCGCCTTCCTCAGGGATTCTGCCACGATCGTACGGGCAACCCTCGAGTTGATTCCGGACCGCCCGTTGGTGGGCATCGCCGGCGATTCAGCCCGGATCGATGTCCGGGGGCTGTTGGCCGACATCGGGGCGAAGTCGGTGGTCCTGCCCACACGCGTCGCCTCCGTCTGGGTCCACCCCGGGGACGACACGGTCCGGATCGAGCTCAGCGCGATCGCACAACTCTGGCAGGGTGTCGATGCCCTGCCCGCCGCGATCCGACTCTCGCATGGCCAGGAGTACGCCTCATTCCTCACCCCGCAATTCCGGTCGAGTGTGAGCCTCAGCGGCCGACCGCAGCTGCGGATCACCTATCGACCGCCGTACGCGGTGGAGGCCTATTGATGCGCCGCCTCCTCCTCGGCCTGCTCCTCCTTGGTCCGTCGGCTGGCCCCCTCGCCGCGCAGTCCTCGATCTTCGGCGCCCGGGGGCTCGGCCTGCCAGGGCGGGGGCTATCGGTCGCCTCGCTCGCGACGCAGGGCGCCAACGGCCTCTTCGATCCCCGCTCGAATCGCAATCCTGGGGCCCTCGGTCTCCTCAACACCCCGACGACGGTCTTTACCTCCACCCAGGCGTGGCGGTCGACCGAGACCCCCTCGGGCGGCGGCAGTACCCGGGAGCAGCGTTTCCCCCACGTGATGATCGGTGGCCCGATCCCGAGGACCTCCCTGGCGGTCGGGCTGAGTTACTCCAGCTTCGCCATCCGGGACTACCTCCTGGTCAGCGAGGGCCTCGACGCCCCGCGCGGCATTCCGGTTGGCGTGACCGACTCGATCGGTTCCACCGGCGGGATAAGCGACTTCAGGCTCGGGGTCGGTTGGTCGCCGCGGGAGAAGGTTCAGGTTGGCGCGGCGGTCCACATGCTCACCGGCTCCAACCGGATCTTCACGGCCCGTGCCTGGGAGGACAGCAGCTACCTCCCCGCCCGGCAGGAGGCCGAGTTGAGCTACCTGGGATTCGGCATCTCCGCGGGTGTCGTGGTGCATCCGACCTCACGGCTCTGGGTCGCCGGATCGATCCGGCGGGACGGCGCGCTCGATGTCGAGCGGGACTCGACCAGCGCCGGGTCGATCTCGATGCCGACCACGCTCTCGGCCTCGATGCGCTACCAGCTGTCGAATCGACTGGCGCTCTCGGGCCAGGTCGGGAGCCGAAACTGGTCGGTCGCCAGCGATGCCCTGACCGCCCTCGGGGGCACCGGGGCGGAGAACACCCTGGAATTCGCGGGTGGGCTGGAAATGATTCGCAATCCGAGGCGCCCCGAGCACCTGCCGCTCCGGATCGGCGTGCGATACACCGACCTGCCATTCCTGCTCTCCACGGGGAGCCAGCCGAGCGAGTTCGGATTGGCCGTGGGGACCGGCTTCCGGTTCGCCCGTGACCTCGGTGGCATCGACATCACGGGCGAGCGCCTGCGGCGGACCGACGGCGGCAGCTATGCCGAGACCTCCTGGCAGCTCTCGATCGGGGTCACCCTGCGTGGGTTGATCCCCGGCCCCTGATGATGGCGGCCAAGCAGGTCTGGATCGAGACCTACGGCTGCCAGATGAACGTGGCCGACACCGAGTTGATGCTCGGGGTGCTCTCGCGTGACGGCTACGGCATCGCCGACCGCCCCGAGGACGCAGACGTGATGCTCGTGAACACCTGCGCCGTGCGGGACAACGCCGAGCAGCGCGTGATCGGCAGGGTCGGTGAGTTGCAGCGACACAAGCGCCCCGACGGTGTCCTCGGGGTCGTCGGCTGCATGGCGCAGCGGCTCGGTCCACTGCTCCTCGAACGGGTCCCCAAGGTCGACCTGGTCGTCGGCCCGGACGGCTATCGCAACCTTCCTGAGCTGTTGGGTCATGCGATTGCCGGTGGCCGGGTGGCCGACGTCGAGTACCGGGGCTGGGAGCACTACGAGGAGATTCCGCAGGTGCGGCAACCGGGACCCACGGCCTTCATTACGGTCCAG
>JAHEFN010000373.1 GCA_024640185.1 Gemmatimonadota bacterium
GACCCTGGCGGGCCTGCCGGTGAGCCTCTCTGGCGACTCGGTCCCGGGCACCGAGTTCCCGCGCACGCCAACCAACGGGGCGGCGATCTCGGCGGCATTCACCTGGGAGACCGAGGAGTCGGGTGCCCTGACGCCCATCCTGAGACTGGACGACAACCGTGGCTGGGCGATCGCAGCAGTCGATCGGCGTCAGGGGAGGATCGGCATCGAGCTCCGAACCCGGGCCCAGCGGTTCCGGCTCAGGTCCCAGACGTGGGTGCTGGCCCTACCGACAGCTGTCATCCCTGGGGACGAGCTGCAGGTGGCCCTCACGATCGACCGCGGCACGGTGACCGGAACCGTCTCGACCTCGGGCGGCACCGCCACGACGGCGGGTCGCCACGGCGCCCAGCATGGTTGGGCGCTGATCAACCCGTTCACGCCGTCCCATGACCTCGGGGCCTCGTGGCAGCGCTGGACCCTCGCCTGGCTGGTGGGATGGGGGCTGCTCCTCGGCTGGTGGGCAGCGGCCGCCCGCGGGCCGCTCCTCTGGGGCGCCGCTGCGCTCGGAGGGTACCTGCTGCTCACAGCCCTATGGCACGCGAGGGCCAGCAACGTGGAGTTGCTGGCCCTCGCGATCGGCTGGATTGTGGCAGCGATCAGTTCAAGACGATGTCACCGTTCAGCGGCCGGACCCTGAGGAACCAACTGCCGTCACCGGCAGGGACCAGCACGCCGCGCCACTCTCCCTCCCGCCCGGGAGCGAACGCCGTCCTCGGGACGTTGATCTTCGCGTCGATCACCACCAGGGCCGTATCTGCCCCCGATGCCACCCAGACGTGGAAGTCCTCGCCGACGGTCGCCGTGTCGGCAATCTCCGATTCCGCGAGATGCACCAGCGCCGCGTCGAGCGCTCCGCCGCGCGCGCCGGGGATCTCTGCCACCGCCACCTCCGAGGCCACCGGTGCCAGCACCTCGGCAACGGAGAGGATCACCCCGCCCAGCAACACCGGCTGGCCATCCTGGCTGCCGATGGTCCCGAGGACGATCACCGAGTCTCCGGGGTTGTTGCCGTTGCGGCCCGGGCGATGTGCCGATCGCGTCACCCGCAGGCTGGTGTTGCCTGCGGAGAGAAAGCTCGACGAATCGGAGAAGTACTGCAGCGCCGAGGTGATGACACCCCGCACGAAGACGCGCTGGCCGGCGGGAGCCGATCGTGCCTCGGCCAGCGTCACCGTGGCGTGGCTGACCCGAACCGTCGCGCCGAGCACCGCGGAGTCCGGATCGGCCGTCAACTCGAGCAGCACGCCGTCGCCGTCGATCACCGGCAGGGAATCGCCGAGCGACCCGGGCACCACACCGAAGCGGTAGCGACCGAACGGCACATCGGCGAAGACCAGCAGGCCATCCTCACCGGTCGAGCCGGTGACGACGGTGTCGATTCCCTGATCGACGAAGAGGCCGATTCGGGCACCGGCGAAGACCGTGTCGAATGAGGTGAAGTTGCCGGTCCCGTCACGATCGAAGTAGACGGCCACGCCGAGTGGCCCGACACCGGTCGGCGGCAAGCCGAGCTTCTCACCGGCGTTGGAACAGGCGGCCAGGGCGGCGAGCGCTGAGCAGAGGTAGAGTCGACGCATGTTCAGTTCTCCAGCGCCAGGCCGAAGCGGATCGTGCGCGGATCATTCCGACGCGCGAGCAGCTGCCCGAAGTTGTCGTTGAGCAGGAGCGGCAGCGAGAGTCGCCCCGCCGAATCGGTGGTGATACTGCCATCGGGGTCGACAAGCACCGCGGCCCGATCGATGAAGCCGACGTCCGAGGCCACCAGGTTGAAGGCGTCGACCGTGATCCGGAGACGACCGCCACCAACCGGCAGGCGGAAGCCGAGGTGCACGTCCAGGGCATGGACGGCATCCTCGCGACAGGAGTTGCGCTCGGCGAACTTGCCCGCACCGGCGGTACAACCAGCACTGTTGAGCAGGTCGGGGAGCCCGGCGACCGAGCCGAGGGCCACCGGGTCGTTGCGGACCGAGCCGTCGCCGTTGGCGTCGACCCCGTCACGGTACCCCGGTGTGAACGGTAGGCCACTCCGCCAGCGCCAGCGCGCCGCGATCGAGACGCCGCCCGATCCGGGCGCATCGTAGCGAAGGCTGGCGACGGCCCGGCCGGGAATGTCGAGATCGGAGCGACCCTCTGACCAGTCGCTGCCGTCGAACGCCGTGCCGACAGGAGTCGCTCGGTCGGCGGGGTCGGCACTCAATTGGCCGACGAGGTTGTCTTCGGTTTGGGACCAGGTGTAGGCGGCCGAGAGCGAAAAGCCGTCACCGACGCGACGCTCGATCGACGC
>JAHEFN010000374.1 GCA_024640185.1 Gemmatimonadota bacterium
GCGGTGGTCGTGTGCTTGGTGGGTTCGGGTTTCTTCTCGGCTTCGGAGACCGCCCTCTCGTCGCTGCCCATCACCCGGCTCGAAGCCCTCCGGCAGTCGAGCGGCCGGCTCACCAGGGCGGGGCTCGATCGCTGGGCGACCGCACCGCAGGAGTTCCTGATCACCATCCTGGTCGGCAACAACCTGGTCAACGTCCTGGCGTCGGCCCTCGCCACCCGGATCGCCTACCGCCTCACCGATCAGGGGGGCCTCGCCTTCGTGGTGGGCATCATGACCCTGGTGATCCTGGTCTTCGGTGAGATCACCCCCAAGACCCTGGCCCAGCAGCACTCCGCCTGGATCGCCGTCAGGGTGGCCCCGATCCTCTACCTGCTCGACGTCGTGCTCAGACCGGTGAACTGGGTTCTCGGTCTGCTGACCCGCCTGTTGTCCCGCGATGGCGGGCCGCAGATTCCGGTGACCGAGGAAGATCTTCTCTTCATGCTGCGCCTCGCTCACCGTCACGCCGAGCTGGCGCGTGACGCGCGGCTGATGATGGAATCGGTCCTTCGCTTCCACCGTGCGGTCGCACGCGAAGTGATGATTCCCCGAACCATGGTCACGACGGTCTCGGCCGAGTGGAGTCTCGACGCCCTCAGGTCGCACATCGCGTCGACCCCGCACAGCCGGTTTCCGGTGATCCAGGACTCGCTCGACGACATCGTCGGTGTGCTCCACGCCAAACACCTCATGACCCTCGAGCCCAACCAGGTGTGGACCCACGTCGTCGTGCCGCCACTCTTCGTCCCCGAGGGTCGGATGCTCTCCGATCTGCTGCAGGACTTCAGGCGCACCGGACAGCACATGGCGGTGGTGCTCGACGAGTACGGTGGATTCTCCGGCGTCGTCACCCTCGAGGACGCCCTCGAGCTGGTCGTCGGAGAGATCGAGGATGAGTTCGACAAGGATCTCGAAACCGCGGTGATCCAGGACGAGACGGGGTGGCTGGTGCCCGGTTTCATGTCGCTTCGACGGCTCGAGAGCCTGGTCGCGAGGACCCTCCAGGAACCCGAGGACATCGAGTCCATCGGCGGGCTCATCGCCGATCTCAGCGACGGCGACGTGGCACCGGGAACGTCCGTCATTTGGGACGGTCTCAGACTCGATGTCGAGCAGGTCGAAGACGGCCGCGCCACCCGGGTTCGGGTGCGGCGGCCGTTGAAGAAACGCTGAGGGGGGTCAGTCAAGGCGGGTAAAGGCCGGGGCGGGCTGGAGGAGCTCGCGGCAGCGCAGGACCCGCATGCTTCTGATGAGACGGCCCCGGCGCCGGACTTCGATGGGCGGTTCTTCTTCGACATGGGTGAAGATCTCGGCCAGGGGCTCGTCGAGCGTCCCCGACGGATCGGTGGCGACGAAGAGGAAGTCGCGGCCCACGAGATCGGCGGGTTCGTGCCAGTAGAGCGAAGCCAGGCCGTGCAGGCCGATGTTAATGTTCACGAGCCTGGTTTCCATGGCGCCGCCGGAGTGAAAGCCGAAGAGGTGGGTGTTGGTGTAGCTCGACGAGGCCATGATCTCGCCGGGTCCGAGGCGGGCGGCGATCGCGTGGGCGATCTCGTCGTTGCCGATGATGGCGGCCGCCGATGAGGTGTTCACGCGGCCCGGGCGACCGCTGTAGGTCCACTGGATCTCGAGCAGCTCTTCGGGAAAGGCGATGATCGCGAGCACCGTCGCCGACAGGGAGAGACCGAAGACGACGCCGCTGATCACCAGGGCGCGTTTGAACCGGAAGGACAGCAGAACGAGCATCGCCATCGCGCCAACCAGCCCCGGCGCGCCCCAGTGGGGGGCCATCCGCGACCGCAGGGTGAGCAGCCCGAAGAAGGCGAGCGGCGTGACAGCGGACACCACCGCCACCCGCCAGGCCGGGTCCGACCGGCGGCGGGCGATCCACCAGGCCGTCCCGAGGGCGATGGCGAGCGGCGGTGAGAGCAGGAGCAGATTGGCGCCGAGGTACTCACCCAGATCCGTCAGGGCGAACCCCGTCGAATGGTGCCGGCCCGCGAGCTGGAAGGTGATGTTGTCCCAGTCGTGCCGGGCCCCCCAGATCCAGACCGGGGTGGTGCAGGCAAAGGCGAGCGCCGCCGCCAGGTACGGCGTGGCGCGGGTGAGGTGGCGCTTGCCGTCACCCCAGACCACCGCCGCGCCGATCGCCGCGAGGGCGAGCACCATGGGGAACTTGGCGAGGAAGCCGAGGCCGATGGCGAGCCCGAAACCCCACCAGCCGCGAACGTCGCCGTCGGCCACCGCCATGGCGGCCCAGGTCGCCATGGTGTAGGCGGCGATC
>JAHEFN010000093.1 GCA_024640185.1 Gemmatimonadota bacterium
CGGGCGCGTCATGTCGCACGCCACGGCGAACGCGGCACCCGATTCGAGGTCAAGCGCACGCTCACGACCCAACTGCGCGAGCAGCTGCCGTGGGAATTGACGGCCGACCAGAAGCAGGCGATCCGCGAGATCTTCGACGACATGACCGCCGAGGAACGGATGCACCGGTTGCTGATGGGGGATGTCGGCACCGGCAAGACGGTGGTGGCACTCTTCGCCATGCTGTTGGCCCTCGAGAACGGCTACCAGGCCGCCCTGATGGCCCCCACCGAGATGCTGGCCGAACAGCACTTCGCGACCATCACCGCGTTGCTGGAACCGTTGGGGATGGCCCCCGAGCTCCTCCTCGGCAAGCTCCCGGCCGGCGAGAAGAAGGCGGCGCGGCAGCGACTCGCCAGCGGGGAGACGAGGCTGGTGATCGGCACCCACGCGCTGGTGCAGGAAGGCGTCTCCTTCGAGCACCTTGGCCTGGTGGTGATCGACGAGCAGCACCGCTTCGGGGTGGAGCAGCGTGGCGCGCTGATGGGGAAGGGCGAGGCACCCGATGTGTTGTTGCTCACGGCCACCCCGATCCCGCGCTCACTCGCGCTGACCCGGTACGGCGATCTCGACCTCTCGGTCCTCAAGGGAAAGCCACCGGGGCGCGGGGAGATTCACACCGCCGTGCGCACGCCGCGGGGTCGCGACCGGGTGTTCGCCTTCATTCGGAAGACCGCAGTGGCCGGCGGTCAGGTCTACATCGTCTTGCCGGTCATCGAGGAGAGCGAGAAGGCCGACCTGCGTGCGGCAGAGACGATGGCCACCACGCTCCGGGCCCAGTGGGATGACGTGGTGGTCGGGTTGGTGCATGGCCGGATCAAGCCGCCGGAGCGTCAGGCGGTGATGCGGGCCTTCCGCGACGGCGAGATCGGCGTGTTGGTCGCCACCACCGTGATCGAGGTCGGCATCGATGTGCCCAACGCGACCGTGATGGTGATCGAACATCCCGAGCGATTCGGGCTGGCGCAGCTGCACCAACTGCGCGGTCGGGTCGGCCGAGGCAGCCGCGAATCCCATTGCATCCTCCTCTCGTCGTTCGAGAAGATTCCCGACCGGCTCCGCGCCTTTGCGGCGACGACCGACGGCTTCCGGATTGCCGAGCTCGATCTCGAGGAACGGCGGCAGGGTGACCTCCTGGGCGCCCGGCAGTCGGGGGGCGTCGACTTCAAGGTGGCGCGGTTCCCCGATGACACCGACCTGCTTGCCGAGGCGAGGGCGCTGGCGCTGGCGGTGCTCGAGGACGACCCGATGCTCGACACGCGCGAGAATCGCTCCCTCAAGGAGCGGGTGCTCACGCGCTATCCACGGGGCGAGACGCTCTTCCGGGTGGGGTGATGTACTCCACCTGCCTCTACTGCACCCGGGACCTCGACACCAACGAGGTCCTTGAGGACTTGCCGATCGGCCGGCGAGTGGCGTTCGACGCCGCCCAGGGACGGCTGTGGGTTGTCTGCCGGCGCTGTGCCAAGTGGAACCTGGTGCCGTTCGACAGCCGGCTCGAGGCGATCGATGCCTGCGAGCGGCTCTACCGCGAGACCGCCACTCGCTATGCCACCGACAACATCGGCATCGCCCGGGTTCGCGAGGGACTCGAGTTGGTGCGGATCGGCGCCCCTCTGCGCCCCGAGTTTGCGGCGTGGCGCTACGGCGATTCGTTCGGCAAGCGGCGGCGTCGCACCATCCTCATCGCCGCCTCGATCGGGACCGTGGGGATCGCGGCCCTCTCGGGTGCGGCGGCGCTGGGGATCGGGCTCGGGGGCATCTACCAACTCCCCAACATGTTCAATCTCATCCACCAACAACGTCGGGTCGTGGTCAGGGTACCACGCGAGGGGGAGCGCCCTCTCGAGCTCTCACCGCAGCTCTGCGGCAGCGCGCGCCTCGTCGAGGCCCCCGAGGTCGAGTCCGGTTGGGGGATCCAGACCCAGCTGATGGAAAAGGGGAAGCAGGGGGCCAAGTACCGCTCGCCGGGCAAGACCAAGCACCTCATCACCGGCCCGGAGGCCGAGCGGCTGCTCGCCGGGATCCTGGGCCGCACCAACCAGTGGATCGGTACCACGCGCCAGGTTGGCGACGCGGTCCGCCAGGTCGAGGCGGTCGGTGACCTCGGTCGCCTCATTCAGGAGGGGGTCAGTCCGGCCAAGACCCGCGGCTGGAGCAGCAAGGGGATGAGCAGTCGTGTCCCCACCTGGCGGCTCGCCACCGAGATGGCGCTGCACGAGGAGAGCGAGCGCGTCGCCCTCGCCGGCGAGCTCAAGCTGCTCGCGTGGCAGTGGCGGGAGGCCGAGCGGCTGGCCCGGATCAGTGACGATCTGGCGTTCCCCGAGGGGGTCGACGGCCAGCTTGATGACGTGCGACGGGCTGACGCCGACGCCGATGATGGGGCCGGGGCTACCTGACTCGTCCTCCATCCGGGTATCATCTCGGGATGATGACCACCATCTCACAACTCCGTCACCATGCCGGCCAGCAGGTCGCCCTGCAGGGCTGGGTGATGACCACCCGATCGTCGGGCAAGATCGCCTTCCTCGTCCTCCGCGACGGCACCGGCACGGTCCAGTGCGTCTTCCCACGCAAGGAAGTCAGCGAGGAGAGCTGGGAGCGGTTCGGTACCCTCACCCAGGAGGCGTGTGTCACCGTGACGGGCACGGTCCGGGAGGATGCTCGCTCGCCGGGAGGATTCGAACTCACCGCCACCGATGTCGTGGTGACGGCACCGAGCGTCGACTACCCGATCACCCCGAAGGAGCACGGCACCTCGTTCCTGTTCGAGCACCGCCACCTCTGGCTGCGGTCCCGCCGTCAGTTGGCGATTGCCCGGGTGCGACACGAGGTGGAGCAGGCGATCCACGACTTCTTCTACGAGCGCGAGTTCATCCGGGTCGATACCCCGATTCTCACCGGCGCGATCGGTGAGGAGGCGGGCGAGCTGTTCTCGACGGAGTACTTCGACCTCGGCCAGGCCTACCTGGCACAGACGGGACAGCTGTATGTGGAGGCCGCGGCCGCGGCACACGGCAAGGTGTATTGCTTCGGCCCCACCTTCCGGGCCGAGAAGAGCAAGACGCGTCGGCACCTGACTGAATTCTGGATGTGCGAACCGGAGATGGCCTTCGTCGACTCCGCCGGCAACATGGAGCTGCAGGAGGCGTTCATCACCCACATCGTCGGCCGGGTGCTCGATCGACGGGCCGAGGAGTTGCAGGAACTCGAGCGTGACACCGCACCGCTCGAGAAGGTGACCGGCCCCTTCCCGCGCATCAGCTACACCGAGGCGATCAGCCAACTCCAGGCGTCGGGGAGCGATATCGAGTGGGGCCGCGACCTCGGGGCCGACGATGAGACGCTGCTGGCCAAGGCGCATGACAAGCCGCTCTTCGTGATGAACTACCCCAAGGCCGTCAAGGCGTTCTACATGAAGGAGAATCCCGACGACCCGCGCACCGTGCTCAACAACGATTGCCTGGCGCCGGAGGGCTATGGCGAGATCATTGGCGGCTCGCAGCGTGAGGACAACTACGACCTGTTGTTGGGGCGAATCAAGGCCCAGGGGCTCGATCCCGCGACCTACAAGTGGTACCTGGACCTCCGCCAGTACGGTGGCTTCGTCCACTCCGGCTTCGGTCTCGGTCTCGAGCGGACGGTCGCCTGGATCTGTGGCATCCCGCACATCCGGGAAGCGATCGCCTTCCCGCGCCAGATCCACCGCCTGTATCCCTGAACGACAGACGAGAGACAACGTCGTCCGCCACGAGCGCCGGCTTCCCGGAGAGGGGGCCGGCCCTTGTCACGTGGTGTCGATGAGTCGCCAGGGTGGTTCCGCCTCCCGTGCTCGGCGCTGTGCGGCTCTGCTTCGAGGCGGCACCAACTCGATTCACGAAGCTCGGATTCGCCGCACGCGGTCTCTCCGTGTGTGGGCGAGTGACGCGCGGCGAAGTACCGACCTTCGCTCATCGAGGGTGCCCGTCTTCGCAGAGCCGCCAGCCGACGGCCTTCGGATCGTCTTCCGTCTCCCGTGCTCGACGCTCTGCGGCTCTGCTTCAAGGCGGCACCAACTCGATTCACGAAGCTCGGGTTCGCCGCACGCGGTCTCTCCGTGTGTGGGCGAGTGACGCGCGGCAAAGTACCGACCTTCACTCATCGAGGGTGCCCCTCTTCGCAGAGCCGCCAGCCCCCGGATCGTCTCTCGTCTATCGTCTCTCGTCTCTCGTCTCGCTCCGCTTCACCTCATCCCAGATCTCGTCGAGTTCCTCGAGCGTCGCCTGCTTGAGGTCCAAGCCTCGTTCGGCGGCGCTGGCCTCGATGGCACGGAAGCGCCGGGCGAACTTCCCGTTGGCGCGGCCGAGTGCCGCACCGGGCTGGACGCCGGCCTTGCGGGCGAGGTTGACCACGGCGAAGAAGAGGTCGCCGATCTCGGCCTCGAGGGCGTCCTGTCGTGACGCCCCGCCGAGCAGCTCACCTTCGACTTCGGCCAGCTCCTCGTGGACCTTGGACACCGGCCCGTTGGTATCGGGCCAGTCGAACCCGACCCCGGCCGCGCGTTCCTGGAGTCGGTAGGCCATCAACAACTCGGGAAGGGTGTCGGGCAGGCCATCGAGCACCCCGTGCCCCACCTTCCGCTCCCGCGCCTTGAGCTCCTCCCACTGTTCCCGCTGCCCGAGGTCGAAGAGGTGAGGGTGCCGCCGTCGCATCTT
This sequence comes from Gemmatimonadota bacterium, assembly GCA_024640185.1. Taxonomy (GTDB): domain Bacteria; phylum Gemmatimonadota; class Gemmatimonadetes; order Gemmatimonadales; family GWC2-71-9; genus Palsa-1233. The sequence continues at coordinate 4,734 of JAHEFN010000093.1, forward strand.
GGCCACCAGGTCGTCCGCCACATCGTCCGGGGTGAAATCGCCGGCCTCTCGGCCGAGGACCAGTTGCCAGGCGAGGTGCAGCATCAGGTCGGCGACCTCTTCGCGAATGGCGGCGGGATCGTCGCCCCCGAGGGCGGCGGCGAGCTCGTGCGCCTCCTCGATCAGGTACGGCCGCAGGGTGCGACGGGTCTGGACCCGGTCCCAACTGCACCGCTCACGCAGGTCCGCCACCATGGCGATGGCGCGATCAAGGGGGGAATTCTCTTGCATCGGCTTCACTCCGCTCCTAGTCTCCCGTCGTGAAACCGAGCTTCACTCCGGAGACCCAGCGTGCCTGGGTCGATATCGATCTTGACGCGCTGCTGCGCAACGCGCGGTCCTACCGTGACAAAGTAGGGGTGCCGCTGCTGCTCATGGTGAAGGCCGACGGCTATGGCCTTGGCGGGATCGCGGCGGCGAGGACCCTGCTGGCGGCCCGGCCGTGGGGCTTCGGGGTCGCCACCGTCGACGAGGCCCGCGCCCTGCACCTGAAGGGCATCGTCGCGCCGGTGGTGGTCTTCACCCCGCTGAATCCCGCCCAGATCGACCTCCATCACGCGGTGGCGGCCCGCCCGACGATAGGCGATCTCCCGGCGCTCGCGGCCTGGCTGGCGGCGGGCGATGGCCCGTTCCATCTCGAGATCGACACCGGGATGCGTCGGTCGGGATTCGCCTGGAACGACCGCGCCGTCCTCGCCGAGGCAGGGGGGCTGCTCCGCGAGGCCACTGGCTGGGAGGGCGCCTTCACCCACTTTCATTCGGCCGAGGGCGATCCGCAGGCCACGGCGGCCCAGTGGCAGCGATTCGAGGAGGCGCTCGGCCTGCTGCCTCGGAGGCCACCCCTGCTCCATGCCGCCAACTCTGCCGCTGGTGGTGCCCACGGGGCGACCTACGCCGCCGACCTTGCCCGACCCGGGATCCATCTCTACGGCGGGACGGTGACGGGTCTCGATACCGTGCCGGTGGCGGCCCTCCGGGCACGGGTGGTGGCCGTGCGCCGCCTGGCGACCGGCGAGAGCGTCTCCTACGACGCCACCTGGCGGGCCACCGGCCCGACCACCGTGGCCACGCTGGGCATCGGCTATGGTGACGGTGTGCCCCGGGCCCTCTCCAACGTCGGAGTGGTCGAACTGCTCGGGCAGCGCCGGCCGATCGCCGGCCGGGTGACGATGGACCAGATGATGATCGATGCCGGCGACCTTCCCGTGGCGGTTGGAGATGTGGCCACGGTCTTCGGGGGGATGGTGACCCTCGATGAGCAGGCCGCACTCGCGGGCACCATTGGCTACGAACTTCTCACTTCGCTGGGGGCGCGATTGCCCCGGCTGTACCGGAGGGGCCCATGAATCCTCACTTCGCCTCGCTCATCATCGGACTCGCGACCCAGGCCAACAACGCCCTCGATGGCAACCTGCCACCCGGGGCCGAGGGTGCCGAAGCCGCCAATCCCAGATTGGTGGCCCAGGCGTTGATCGAGACCCTCGGCGTGCTGGCGGAGAAGACCAACGGCAATCTCGCCGACGACGAGAAGCAACTCCTCGATCAGGCGCTCACCCCGTTGCGGATCAAGTTCGCGACCGGCAAGGCCAGTTGAGCCGCCGCGCCGCCCTGATCATCCTCGACGGGCTCGGGGTCGGCGCCGCCCGCGATGCGGCCGCCTGGGGTGACGTCGGCAGCGCCACGCTGGGCAACGTGGTGCGGGCCTCCCCGGGGATCTCGCTCCCTGCGCTGGAGGCGTTGGGGCTCGGCTGCTGCGGGGACACCGGCCTGGGGTGCCCCCCGTCGCCCCTGGCGGCCTGCGGCACGGCCGAGCCGATGGGGCAGGGGAAGGACTCGACCACTGGCCACTGGGAGCTCTGCGGGCTGGTGATCGACAAGGCCTTTCCGACCTATCCCGATGGCTTCCCGGCCGAGGTCATCGACGCCTTTGCCGCCGTCACCGGTCGAGGGGTCCTCGGCAACTGCGCCAGCAGCGGCACGGCCATCCTCGATCGGTTGGGTGCCGAACATCGCTCGACGGGCAAGTGGATCGTCTATACCTCGGCCGACTCGGTCTTCCAGGTGGCCGCCCACCAAGAGACCATCTCGCTGGCAGAGCTCTATCGGGCCTGTGCGGTCGCTCGGGAGATGCTGACGGGCACCCACGGCGTCTCCAGGGTGATTGCTCGTCCCTTCGTGGGCGAGCCCGGGGCCTGGCGGCGGACCGCCGACCGGCGGGACTATTCGATCGATCCCCCCGGGGTGACCCTGCTCGACCGGCTCTCGGAGGCCGGGATGCCGGTCGTCGGGGTGGGCAAGGTGGACGACCTCTTCGCCGGGCGCGGGGTCCGTTCGACCCATACCCCGACCAACGCCGACGCCTATCGGCTGATCGAGGCCGCCCTGGCCACGATGGAGGGTGGGCTGCTCTTCGCGAACGTGATCGAGTTCGACCAGAGCTGGGGACACCGCAACGATGTGGCCGGCTTCCGGCGTGGTCTCGAGGAACTCGATGCCTGGATCCCTCGCCTTCGCATGGGGATACGGGGCGATGACCTGATTATCTTGACCGCCGATCATGGCAACGATCCCACCACCCCCTCGACCGATCATGCGAGGGAGCGGGTTCCCATTCTGGTGCTGGGTCCGCGGGTGCGGCCCGGGGTCCTTGGTCCACGGGCGACGTTCGCCGATGTCGGGCAGACCATTGCCGAGTTTCTCGGCGTGCCTCCGCTCGACGCCGGGACGTCCTTTCTCGGCGAGGTCTGGACGCAATGACTGCACTGCGCGAGCGCGCCGAGCAGGCCCGTGAACGGGCCTATGCACCGTACTCCGGTTTTCGGGTTGGTGCCGCGTTGGAAACTGAGGAGGGCACCATCGTCACGGGATGCAATGTGGAAAACGCTTCATTCGGGCTGACGATCTGCGCAGAACGCAACGCGATCGCCGCTGCCGTGGCCTTGGGACACCGCCGGTTTCGCCGGATGGTGCTGGTCTCCGATGCAGATCTGCCGGTGGCACCCTGTGGGGCGTGTCGTCAGGTGCTGGCGGAGTTCGGTCCTGACCTGATGATCGAGAGCTGGAGCGGTGAGGACCGGGCGGAGTGGTCGGTGCAGACCCTGCTCCCGAACGCCTTCGGACCGGACGCGTTGCCGTGAGATCCCTCCTCCCGTTTCTCGCCGTCGTGGCCAT
>JAHEFN010000094.1 GCA_024640185.1 Gemmatimonadota bacterium
TCGGCGAGGAGTGCGAGGGCCTGATCGCTGTGGCAGGCCAGGATCACCCGATCGAATCGTTCCCCGTCGAGGTCGACGCCGGTGTGGTCACGCGTGATGCGGCCGACCTGATGCCCGCAGCGGATGCGATCCCGAAACGGAGCGATGAGGGCGTCGACATAGCGCCGTGAACCGCCACGGACCACCCGCCACTGCGGCCGATCGTCGATGCTCAGCATGCCGTGGTTCGCGAAGAAGGCGACGAAAAAGGCCGCCGGCATGTCGAGGACGGTCGAGAAGGGAATCGACCAGATCGCCGATCCCATCGGCAGCAGATACCACTCCCGAAAGCTCTCGGAGTAGCGGCCACGGTCGAGGACCTCCCGCAGGGTCTGCCCCTCGAGCCCCGCGGCGAGCAGGCGGGGGGCACGGCGGTTGAAGCGCAGGACATCGACCAACATCCTCAGGAACGCCGGTCGGATGGCGTTGCGATGCTGCACCAGCAGTTGCCGGATGGACGACCCGTTGTATTCCAGGCGCTCGCGATCGTGCCGCACGCTGAAGCTCATCTCGCTCGCCTGCGTCTCGACCCCAAGGGCGGCGAGGAGTCGGGTGAACCGGGGGTAGTTCCGCTCGTTGTAGACGATGAAGCCCGAGTCGACGGCCCACGACCCATCTGCCGTGTCGAACTGCCAGGTGTGGACATGTCCCCCGGGGCGGGGAGCCGATTCGAAGACCGTGAGGTCGTGGTGGGGGTGAAGTTCACGCGCGGCGACGAGCCCGGAGACACCGGCGCCGACGATGGCGATCCTCAACCGGCCCCCCGGAGCACCCTGGCTGGCACCGGTCGCAGGTCGTGGATCACGCCGAGCGCCTGGAGCACCCTCAACCCGTAGTAGGTCAGGTCGATCTCCCACCAGAAAAAGCCCTGCCGTGCCGCGCCGGGGTACCGGTGGTGGTTGTTGTGCCATCCCTCGCCGAGGGTGATCAGGGCGAGGATGAAGGAGTTGCGGCTGTCGTCATCGGTGTCGTACCGCCGTGAGCCCATCTGGTGGGCCAGCGAGTTGATCAGGCAGGTGCCGTGGAACAGCGCCACGGTGCTCACGAAATAGCCCCAGATCAGGAACGGCCATCCCCCGACAAGGAAGAGGCCTCCCGCGAGCAGCATGGGCACCACGATGTCGAAGCGGTTGAGCCAGACCAGCTCGGGGTAGCGGGCGAGGTCGCGGACCTCCCGCATGTCGGTCGGGAAGTTCTCGGCCGAGGTGATCCACCCCATGTGGCTCCACCAGAACCCGTGCTGCCTAGGCGAATGGACATCGAGTTCGGTGTCTGCGTGGCGGTGGTGCTTTCGGTGGTGGGCCGCCCACCAGAGTGGCCCGCGCTGGGTCGAGCTGGCGCCGATCACTGCGAAGAGGAACTGCACCGGCCGACTCGCCCTGAACGACCGATGTGAGAAGTAGCGATGGTAGAAGCCGGTGATCGCGAACATCCGGACCAGGTAGAGTCCCACGGCGGTGGCGACGGCGGCGGGATGCCAGCCGACCAGGAAGACACCAAGGCAGGCCAGGTGCATCCCGATGAAGGGGACCACCCTGACCCAGTCGACCCGGCGTTCGGTCGGGGGCGTGGTCGGGATGGCCGCCTCGCCGGCTTGGGAGTCGAGCCAGCGGCTGATGGCCGCCAGGCGTGGGTATCGGTTGGCCACGATCAGGCCCCGGCCAAGCGGGGGGTGGTCGCTGCACCGACGAGATGGCTCTCTGTCTTCATGGCGGCAGGATACCTCGATGTACAGCTAGGGTCAAGGTAAAAGGTGGACAAGCCCTTGACACGAACACGAGGGCGTCTTACGATCTGGCCACTCGATCGGACGGGGGTGGTCCCCCAACCGGCGTTTCTGATCATAAACGACAAGAAAGGTGGCACGCGATGACGGTGTTTGCAGGACGAATGATGGCTCTGGCCGCTGGCGCCGCAATGGTGCTCGCCGCACCGGCTGAGGCGCAGGTGGTCGTGGAGGCCCGCGGGGGGCTGAACGTGCCGACCTTCTCGATCACCGACGTGGCCAAGGCAGGTCCCAGCTTTGGCGCTGGCCTCAGCACCCGGATCAGTGATCGGGTCTGGTTGATGGCCGATGCGGACTTCGGTTCGCACGATGGTGCCGATCTTCCTGTTGGCGGCAACGGGCCGGATGTCATGGTCTCCCACTTCATCGCGAAGCTCGGATACCAGGTCGCTGGTGGATCGAATGGCGGCATGACGGTGGTGCTCAACGCCGGCGTCGGTGCGATGCGTTTCTCGGTCGACAATGGGCCGTCGTTCACCTATCCCGCGATCAACGTCGGGGCCAAGTTGGTCTATCCCCTGAGCAGCAGTGTCGGGTTCGTGTTCAGCCCCCAGGGTGATATTGCCTTCAGCAAGACGGAAGAGGTCGGCACCAGCATGTCGTGGGTGTGGCCGTTCTCCGCCGGGTTCAGGGTTGGGTTCTGATCGCTCACCCGACCCAGGGTGAGCGATGCGAGTCGGTCGAAGGAGGGTGCCATGCGTTGGATTGTCGTCAATGACCTGATGCAGAGCGGCTATGGCTACGTGATGAGCGAGCCGGTCGGCAAGTCCTTCGACCCCGAGTTTGCGCCGGAGTTGACCCCCAAGGAGATGTTGGCCTTGGGGGTCTTCGGCGGGAAGTACATGACCGATTGTCGAGATGAGTTTCCGAAGGACTGGTTCCGGGGGGCGAAGCTGGCCTCTGGCCCGGCCGATCCCTCACTCAATTTCTTCGGCGTCCATGCCTCGCAGTCGCTTGCGGTATGGCGCAAGAAGGGATGGATCCATCACGACGATCCGCGGGGGTGGTTTCAGTGGTATTGCCGGTACCATCAGGGTCGACGCGGCCCCGACGACCAGCGCCAGATTCGGCGCTGGCGGGCGATGCGTCGTCACATCGCCCAGTTGAAGAACGCCTGTGAGCCGGGTGACCTCAGCTGCCGACCCCGGCAACGCCAGGCCCTGCTGCACTGGGCCTATGACACCCGTCGCATCTAGGCGCATCCAACCGAGGCGACCCGATCCCCTCGGGCCGGAGCCCTCCACCGAGATGCCGGCCCAAGTTCCCTGATCGCGAATTGCGCCGTAGATTGCTGTCTTGGCGTGGCCTCGCCGCCAGACTCCACTCCGTCATCCCTCAATCGTACCCCCACGCCTTCCGGAGGTCTCCATGTCAGATCCCGTGGTTGCCACCCCATCCTCCACGCCCCGGCAACTCCGGATCGTCGGTGTCCTTGCCCTGCTGTGGAGCAGCGTCGGGGCGTATGACTACCTGATGACCCAGACCGAGAACGCAGCCTACATGGCCAAGTTCACGCCGGAAATGCTCGCGTTCTACTATGGCTTCCCGACGTGGGTCATCGCCACGTGGGCGATCGCGGTCTGGGCTGGGGTGGCGGGTTCGGTGCTGCTGCTGATGCGCCGCCGTCTCGCGGCGCCGGTCTACCTCGCATCCCTGCTGGCGATGGTCGTGACCACCTTCCACAACTACGTCCTCTCCGACGGGTTCGAACATATGGGCGATCCGTTCTCGCTGATCTTCACCGCGGTGATCTTCGTGGTGGCCGTGCTGCTCTACGGCTACGCCAGCAACATGGTCCGGCGCGGGGTGCTCACCTGACCGCTGCGTCTGGTGCCGAAGCCGATCGTCGCTTCACCGACCAGGAAGTGGCGATGGTTCTCCACCACGCGGCCCAGATCGAGGAGCGGCGTGCCGAGGTCGGCACCGGGCGCGGCATCACCTTGCGCGAGCTTCGGGAGATCGCCGGCGAGGTTGGCCTCACCGCGGAGGTGATCGATCAGGCGGTTGCCGCGGTGCAGTCGGGTGCTCGCCCACATGCCAAGGAACTGCTCGGCGCTCCGCTCTCGGCCCGGCTGGTGCGTGGGGTGCCCGGTCGACTGAGTGAGGAGGCGATGCAGCGGCTGGTCCGCCTGATCGAGGATCAGGTCGAGGCCACCGGGACGGTCACCGAGGCGCTTGGCACGGTCCGATGGACCAGCGTCGGCCGGGGCCACAAGTTCGATCGTACCACGCAGGTGTCGCTCGCGGCCACGTCAGCGGAGACCCAGATCCAGGTGGTGCAGCGCTATCCCTCGGCGCTCCGGGCGATCCTCCATCTGCTGCCGGCCAGTTGGGGAGCGATCATCGGCGGCGGGATCGCGGCCTCCTCTGCGCTGGGGCCGGCGTCGGGGATCGCGGTTGCGGTGGGGGCGGCAGCGCTGGGGATCGGCATCGGTCGCACCATCTGGCAGACGATGGCCCGGCGCAACGTCAGGGAGGTGGAGCGCGTGGCCGACGCCCTCGCCAGGGTGGCGAGGGAGATGGCCGAGGAATGAACGAGCGGCGGGGCGGGGCGGCCCCGGGGTGATCAGCTCCCCGAAGGCGGATCGGCCTTGTCATCGGCGGTGATCTTCGACTTGATGCCGTCGCGCCATTGGGTGGTCGAGCCCATCCAGTCCGGTCGGACCGACCGTTCCCGGCTCTTTCGCATCCGGAGCACACCATAGCCGAGGGCGGCACCGACACCCAGGATGATGAACGCCTGCGAGGTGGCCGATCCCATCCCCTCTCCGGCCACCGCTGCCATGATGATGATCGCCACCGCCGCCAACATGGCGACGACAAAGAGGGCGATGGCGGCCTCATGGCCCCACTTCAGCAGGGGGTCTTGGTCCTTGGTGTTGCTCATTCGAGTCTCCCCCATGCGGAGCATGGTTGGCTGCTGGTGGATACTGGACGGGTGGCGGGGCGATACTTGGTGTGCTGTCCGCGGGGAACAGACGAGGACAGCGGGAAGGTACGGCAGGAATCGGATCGCGTCCACCCGGGAGTGCGGGCAGCGGGCGACCAGCTGCTCATGCCACACCACCGAGAAGGAGGCTCCCCTGAAGATCTGGATCGATGCCGACGCCGCACCGCGTGATGTGAAGGAACTCGTCTTCCGGGCCGCCAAGCGTTTGGAGATCCCGGCGATCATGGTGGCCAACCAGCACCTGCACACGCCGCCGGGCAATCCCCTGGTCTCGGCGGTCTGGGTCGATGGCGGTCCCGATGTGGCCGATCAGCACATTGCCGATCACGCGGAAGCCGGCGACCTGGTGGTGACCCAGGACATCCCCCTGGCGGCGCTGTTGGTACCCAACGGGGTCGCCGTCCTGGATCCTCGAGGGGACGAGCATACCGAGGAGACGATTGGCGAGCGACTCTCGGTCCGCGACTTCATGGAGGATGCCCGAATGGCTGGCATCGTCACCGGCGGGCCACCACCCTACGACGCCAAGGCGAAGCAGGCCTTCGCCTCGGCGCTTGACCGTACCCTCACCCGCCTGCTCCGGAGTCGGTAATGCGTGCTGCTTCGATCACAAGAATCTTCCGGGCCACCCTGCTCGGTGTTGCTGCGGGCGTCACCCTGCCCATCGCCTCATCGGCTCAACTCGCCCCCGGGGAACAACAGGTCATCGCTGCGGTGGACGCCAACCGTGATGCAGCCCTGGCACTCCTCGAGCGCGTGGTCAACATCAACAGTGGCTCCGGCAATCACGACGGGGTGCGCGCCGTTGGCGCCATCTTCGGCGCCCAGCTCGATGCCCTCGGTTTCACCACGCAATGGCTTGACGGCGCCGCTTGGGGACGGGCGGGGCATTTGGTCGCGGAACACCCCGGTCCCGGCCCCAAGCTGCTGCTGATCGGGCACCTCGACACGGTGTTCGAGGCCGACTCGCCGTTCCAACGCTTCGAGCGGCTGAACGACTCGACGGCCCGTGGACCGGGGATCATCGACATGAAGGGCGGTGACGTCATCCTCATCGAGGCCCTCCGGGCACTGCAGGCCACCGGCCGGCTCGAGTCGATGCATGTGGTGGTGGTGTTGACCGGCGATGAGGAAGACTCCGGGCGGCCGTTGAGTCGCTCCAAGGGCGCCCTTCGCGAGGCGGCCCGGGGTGCCGCGGCGGCAATCGGCCTCGAGAACGGGGCCGGCGACCCGCGCACCGCCGTCACCGTGCGGCGTGGGGCAACCACTTGGATTCTCCGCACCGGTGGGACGGCCGGGCACGCCTCACAGGTCTTTCGTGCCGACATCGGCACCGGGGCTGTCTACGAGGCGGCTCGGATTCTGGCGACGTTCTATGACGAACTGGCCGGGGAGGAGTTCCTGGCCTTTTCGCCCGGGCTGATCGCGGGTGGCTCGGAGGTCGACCTCTCGGCGGCGCTCACCGAGGCCTCCGTCGCGGGGAAGACCAACGTCATCGCGCGCGAGGTGGTGGTGACCGGCGACATGAGGACCATCTCACCCGAGCAACTCGAGCGCACCCAGCGCCGGATGCGTGACATCGTCGCGCGACACCTGCCGCACACCACAGCGACGATCGAGTTCGCCGATGGCTATCCACCGCTGGCTCCGAGCCGCGGCAATGAGCGGCTGCGGGAGTTGTATCATCGGGTCAGTGTCGATCTTGGCACCGGTCCGGTCGCCTCCGTCGATCCGTCGCGGGCCGGCGCGGCCGATGTGGCCTTCGTGGCCGGCATCGTGCCGATGATCATCGATGGCATCGGCCTCTCGGGCACAGACGATCATTCGGCGAGTGAGACGGCTGACCTCCGGATGCTGCCGGTGCAGACCAAGCGTCTGGCGCTGCTGCTCCTTCGGCTCACCACCATGCCCGAGTCACTCGCGCCGTGAGCACCCGGTCGAGCCCGGGATACCGCCGGTCGAGGAACGCTCGGCCGCTGGCCATGATCGAGTCGTAGTCCGCCATCGGGGCATTGCCATGGGTGCCGTGCAGCCGATCGAGGGCCGGAAGGCCCGCGATCACCTCCGCCACCGGCGGAAACCCCACCACCCCGTTGTAGCTCACGGTGTCGAGTCCGCTGTTGGGCGCCAGGTCGATGGCCAGTTCCACCGTGCGGCTGTCAGCCTCGTCGCGGGCGAATCCCACGGTGCCGCGTCGGTGGGGTTCACGGACCGGCTCATCGGCCAGGCCGGTCGCCTGCCACGCGGCGTTGCTCGCGGCATCATTGGCCAGTCCGAATTGAATCACCCTTCCCCCAGGGTAACTGGCGGTCGGCCCCACCCGGTAGAACACCGTGCCGTCGTAGTACCCCGCCATGGCGAGGTGGTAGAGCCGTGTCGCCCCCAGCGGTGACCAGTCGTGGTGGCCTCGCAGCACCACCGTCCCCTTGGTGGTCTCGAAGGTGATGTCGAAGGAGTCGGGCGCCGGGGCGTCGAGGGTCAGCATCGCCGGCAGCACCTGCCCGGTGGCCGGAGGGGCGAGCAGGGCCAGGGCCGCCGTGGCCACGGCCAGGCAGGGGGCAAATGATATCCGAATGCACAAGTCGGGTGTCATGGCGTGATTCTCGCTGAAAAATGACGGGTCATCCACCTGGAGGAACCATGGCCGACGTGACCGTGGTCATCACGCCGCGCGACCGATACACCGGCATCGAGAAGTGTATCGCCAATGTCTACCGCTGCACACCGGAGCCGTTCAAGCTCCTGGTGGTCGATGCCGGCTATCCGGCCCCCCTCCGACGCGGGATCGAGCGCGCCGTTCGGGGGAGGGCCAACGCCGAAATCGTTGACCTTGGTCGGGTGATCCCGATGGAGGCGATGGCTGCCGTGCGCAGTGGCATCGATACCCCATATGTGATGCATCTGGACAACGATTCTGATGTCACGCCCGGGTGGCTGCCGCCGCTCCTGGAGACCGCCGGCGAGACGGGGGCCGCGATCATCAACCCGCTCACGCTCGAACGCGCCGGCGTCGACGACGGCGAGGACCTCCGTTGCCATCTCTACACCTCCGACATCCGGGTCGTGGCCGTCGAGGGCGCCCCCTACCTGATCGAGAACAAGCACTTCCGCCGGACCGCCCATCGAGACCTCCCCACCGAGGTCCGCGAGACCG
>JAHEFN010000375.1 GCA_024640185.1 Gemmatimonadota bacterium
CGTCAGCTGTCGGCGCTGGGCATCGCTCAGCTCGAGGCCAGCGGCCCGCCGTTGGCGCGTCGGGGTGGGTGCGTCATCCTGGGCCATCAGGGGGGTGGTGGCCATGGCGGCCAGCATCAGCAAGGTGGGTGTCGTGCGCATGGTCGATCTCCATTGAACCGAAGTTGGGCTGCTCAATGGGGAAGACGGCAGATGGGAGTGGGCGTTAAGGGGAGCCCGTCTCGGTCTGGCGACCCCGGACCAGTGCCCGCCAGTCCTCCACCTCGCGTTCGACCCGACCGCAGACCAGGTCACAGAGCTGGAACACTCCATCGTCGGCCAGGCCGTAGTGGACCCAGGCCCCTTCACGGCGACGGGAGACGAGTCCTGCCGCGTGGAGGACGCGGAGGTGGCGCGAGACATTCGCCTGCGAGAGGCCACTGGCCCCCACCAGTTCCGTGACCGTGCGTTCGCCATCACGCATCACGCTCAGCAGACCGAGTCGCGCGGGCTCACCGAGCGCGCGAAAACGCTCGGCCACCCGTTCGAGCACCTCGATCGGAAGGGCCTGGTCGCTCACTGGCCGTCCGCGGGAGCGGTGGGCTGCCAGGCGGCATACCCTGCGGTGAGGTCGAGTACATCGGTGAATCCCATCGCCTCGAGCACCGAGGCACCGATGGCCGAACGGGTTCCGCCCTGGCAATGGATTGCGAGGGGGGTGGCGCGGTCGCGTGCCGCAAGGCTCTCCCGCACGGTGCCCAGCGGGTGGTGCTCGGCCCCGGGGATGTGCCCGGCCGCCCACTCATTCGGTTCCCGCAGGTCGATCACCGTCCGTCCGGCCGCGCTCAGCTCCGTCGCGGCGTTGATCTCGCCGTGGCGCGCGACGATCGCGCCGAGCGTCTGGGCGAGCGCCGTGTATGCCCCGGGTGAGAAGGCGCCGCGCACCGCATCGAGGCCAATCGAGGCGAGGGCCGTCCGCGCCGCGAGGGCGTCAGCAGGTGAGGCGGCGATCAGGGCGATCGGTCGATCGTACGGCAGCAGCCAGCCCGCCCAGGTCGTGAACGCCTTGATGAGGGGGATGCCGATGCTGCCCTTGAGATGTCCCTCGGCCCAGGCGCTCTTCGGTCGGACATCGAGCACCACCCCCTCCGCGACGGCCGCCGCAAAGTCCTCCGTGCCCAGGTCGGCGATGGCCCCCCGGTCGCCGAGGATCGGCGCGCCGACCTTGTTGATGTGCTTCATCATGGCGAAGTAGGCCGGCGGGTTCGGCTGGCCCTCGAGGACTGCTGTGACAAATGCCGCCTCGTCACCGACACCGAATGCCCAGTTGGTGCGACGCTCATAGCCGAGCGTGGAGGAGGGCATCGCACCCAGCGCCTTGCCACAGGCACTGCCGGCCCCATGTCCGGGCCAAATCTGCAAGTGATCAGGGAGGTCACCGGTCGCCTGAAGGGAGGCGAACAGCTGGCGCGCACCGGATTCCATCGTCCCGACCTGCTTGGCAGCCTTCTCCAGGAGGTCGGGGCGCCCGACGTCGCCGACGAAGAGGAAGTCGCCCGAGACCATCCCCACCGGTTCCTCGCTCCGGGCGGTGTCGGTGACGATGAAGACAATGTGTTCGGGGGTGTGTCCGGGGGTATGCCGCACCTCGAGCCGTACCCCACCCATGGTGATGACGTCGCCGTGCTGCACCAGCTGGGCGCCTGCCTCGACCGCGTAGCCGTATTGCCAATCCGGCCCGCCCTCGGCGGAGAGGAACAGCTGCGCGCCGGTCACGGCAGCGAGCTCCCGCGCGCCGGAGACGAAGTCGGCATGGATGTGGGTTTCGCTGACCTTGGTGATACGGAGTCCTTCCTCTTCCGCTGCCAGACGCAAGGCGCTGGTGTCGCGGGGAGGGTCGATCACCAACGCTTCACCGGTCCGTTGGCACCCGATGAGGTAGGCGGCTTGGGCGAGACGATCATCATAGAAGCGGCGGACCAGCATGTGGTACACTCCGGCAGAGAACGAAGAACAGAGAACAGAGAACAGAGAACAGAGAACAGTGGTTATCGAACGACGAGCATGAACACCGCCACGACCAGCACGAGGATCGCGAACCCGCGAGTGAGCGCGCGTGCCGTGACACGCGGTGCCAGTCGCGTGCCGATCATCATCCCGACGAGAGCGGCGGCGGTCACCTCGAGGGTGAGGGTCAGGTCGAGCTGGGAGTGGCCGAACCACCCCGCCGACGCGGCGAAGGTATTCAGGGCGATGACCGCCAGCGAGGTGGCGGTCGCCTGGGCCATCGGCAGGGCGAGGACCCCGGCGAGGGCCGGGACGATCAGGAAGCCACCACC
>JAHEFN010000095.1 GCA_024640185.1 Gemmatimonadota bacterium
CCTCGCGGAGGAAGACCACCGGGGTGTTGGTCGTGCGGTCGATGGCCAGCCGGGTGACCGTGACGCGAATCATCGGATCAGGTGCCGGCGTCCCAGCTCGCGAGGTAGGTGACCTGCTCCTCGGTGAGCGTGTCGATCGCCACCTCCATGGCGGCGAGCTTGAGGCGGGCGATCTCGGCGTCAACCGCCGGCGGCAACCGATGCACGGCCTTGTCGAGCTGGCCGGTCTGTTCCACCAGGTACTCCGCCGCCAACGCCTGGTTGGCGAACGACATGTCCATCACCGAGGCGGGGTGTCCCTCGGCCGACGAGAGGTTGATCAGGCGCCCCTCGGCGAGCACCAGGATCCGGCGCCCGTTGACGAGATACTCCTCGACGAACTCGCGCACCTCGCGCCGCTCAGAGGCGAGGCCCGCGAGCCCGTCGAGGTCGAGCTCGACATTGAAGTGCCCCGAGTTCGCGATGATCGCCCCATCCTTCATGAGCCGGAAGTGCTCCGGCCGAATGACGTGGATGTTGCCGGTCACGGTGCAGAAGACGTCACCGATCGCGGCGGCATCGGCCATCGGCATCACGTCGAAGCCATCCATCCTGGCCTCCAACGCCGCGAGGGCATCGACCTCCGTCACGATCACCTTGGCGCCGGCCCCGCGTGCCCGCATGGCCAATCCGCGACCGCACCAGCCGTAGCCAGCCACCACGAAGGCACTTCCGGCGAGCAGCGTATTGGTGGCCCGGATGATCCCGTCGATCGTCGACTGCCCGGTGCCGTAGCGATTGTCGAACATGTGCTTCGTGAGGGAGTCATTCACCGCCACGATCGGGAAGCGGAGGATCCCCTCGACCGCCATCGCCTTGAGGCGAATCACGCCGGTCGTGGTCTCTTCCGTGCTGCCCTCGACCTTGGCGACCAGGGCGGTGCGCTCATCGGCGCTCATCCCCTCGACCATCGCCCGGATCGGGCCGGCCAGATCATCAAGCCGACCGAGGGCGATCATGTGGAGCGCGCCGACCAGGTCGGCGCCATCGTCCTGCGTGAGGTCCGGGCCAAATGCCAGCGCCTGGGCGATGTGGGTGTAGTAGGTCTCGTTGTCCTCGCCCTTGATCGCAAAGACATGCACGCCGTGATCGCGCACCAGGTGCGCGGCGACATCATCCTGTGTCGACAGCGGATTCGAGGCACAGAGCGCGACCTCGGCACCGGCCGCCCGCAGCGTCATCATCAGGTTGGCGGTCTCGGTCGTGACGTGCAGGCAGCAGCTCAGCCGACGCCCCGCCAGCGGCCGGTCCTTGGCGAAGCGTTCCCGAATCTGCCGGAGCACCGGCATCGAGCGCTCGGCCCATTCGGTGCGGCGCTTCCCCTCGTCAGCGAGGGCCAGGTCACGGATGTGGTGGGGTGCGTCGAGTGCGATCGTTGCCATCGAATATCCTCAGGCCTTCACGGCCGTCTTGAGAGCCTGGACCCGGTTGGTCCGCTCCCAGGTGAACAGGTGAATCGCCTTGGACCGCAGTCCCGGCTCGGCGTAGGTCGACTTCATCGGCTTCCGCCCGAAATGTCCGTAAGCGGCGGTCGGTGTGTAGATCGGCTGGCGCAGGTTCAGGTCCTTGATGATCACGGCGGGGCGCAGGTCGAAGACCTCCCGGATGGCGCGCTCGAGGCGCCGATCGGGGACCACCCCGGTGCCGAAGGTGTCGACCATCACCGAGACCGGCTGGGCCACCCCGATGGCGTAGGCCACCTGGACCTCGCAGCGCCGTGCCAGACCGGCCGCCACGACATGCTTCGCCACCCAGCGCGTCGCGTAGGCAGCGGAACGATCCACCTTCGTGGGATCCTTGCCGCTGAATGCCCCGCCGCCGTGCCGGGCCATGCCGCCGTAGGTATCGACGATGATCTTCCGCCCGGTGAGTCCCGCATCACCCTGGGGTCCGCCGATCACGAAGCGTCCCGTGGGATTGACATGGATCTTGGGACGGGCGCCCTCGATACCGAGCTCCGCCAGCACCGGGGCGATCACATCCTCCCGCATCGCCCCGGTGATCGCTCGATGGGACACGGCACGCCCTTGCCAGCGGTCCGCATGCTGGGTGGAGACCACCACGGTGCGGACGGCCACCGGACGGTCACCCTCGTACTCGACCGACACCTGGGTCTTGCCGTCCGGCCGCAGCCATGGATGGTGAGCCCCGCCGGGGATCCCCCGACGGACCTCGGCGAGCCGTTGCGCCATCCGGTGGGCCAGCAGGGCGGGCAGCGGCATCAGGGCGTCGGTCTCGTCCGTGGCGTAGCCGAACATCATCCCCTGGTCACCGGCGCCCTGGGTGTCGGCATTGCGTCCGTCGACCCCCTGGGCGATGTCCGGCGACTGCCGATCGATGGAGGCCAGCACGGCGCAGGTCCGGGAATCGAAGCCCATCTGGGCGTCGGTGTAGCCGATCCGTTCCACGGTCCGGCGGACGATGTCGGGAATGTGCACGTACGCCGTGGTGGTGATCTCGCCGGCCAAAACGGCCATGCCCGTCGTCACCAGCGTCTCGCAGGCCACCCGCGCGAGGGGATCCCGAGCCAGAATCGCGTCGAGGACGGCATCGGAGATCTGGTCGGAGACCTTGTCGGGATGCCCTTCGGTGACCGATTCAGAGGTGAAGACATGTCGTGTGGCAGCAGACATCGCGGCTCGCGGCGCTCGGGACTGGGTCAGAGAGTGAGCGGCAAGCTAGTCCCGCCCGAGAGGCGGGGCAACGAACCGGCCGGATCGACCAGTCGGAGGTCGAGATGGCGGCCGAGGGCCTCGCGCAGCACCGTGGTCACGGCCTCGGTATCGGTGGCGTCCAAAGCGGCGGTGGTCGCCTCGATCGCCGCCGCCGCGGGAAGGTGCCGGATCACCCACTTCACCAACGGCAAGGACGGTGGGGCGACGCTGAGGCTGTCGAAGCCCAGTCCGATCAACGCCACGACCGCAATCGGATCGGAGGCCATCTCCCCGCAGACCCCGGCGGAGATCCCGGCGTCCCTTGCCGCCAGCCGGATCTGCTGGAGTTGGCGAATCATCGCGGGATGCAGTGGTGCGAATCGCGCTGCCAGTTGGGCGTTGCCGCGGTCGACGGCGAGCGTGTACTGGGTGAGGTCGTTGCTCCCCACGGACACGAACGCCGCCTCGCGCGCGAAGTCTACGATCTGCACCACGGCCGCCGGCGTCTCGATCATCACCCCGACCGGGAGGCTCTCGGCCGTCCGAACGCCCGCCGCCTGCAGGCCGGCCGCCTCCTCGACCAGCATCGCCTTGGTGTCCCGCAACTCCGACAACGAGACGACCATCGGGACCATCAAGGCCAATTCCCGATCCGCGGCGGCCCGCAGCATCGCCCGCAGCTGTGGACGGAAGATCTCCGGTTGGTCGAGACAGACCCGGATCGATCGCCAGCCGAGGAACGGATTGGCCTCGTGGGGCGCCTTGAATGCCGCCGGAAACTTGTCGCCACCGAGGTCATAGCTGCGGATGATCACCTGATGTCCGCCGAACGCGGCGCCGACCCGACGATAGTACTCGGTCTGTTCGTCCTCGGAGGGCAGCGCAGTTCGCCCGGTGACCAGGAATTCGGTCCGCAGGAGGCCCACCCCCTCGGCCCCGTGGTTGAGGGCCGGTTCGACTTCCTCCGGCAGGTCGACGTTGCCCATCAACCTGACGCGAACGCCGTCCGGGGTGACCGCCGGCTCGCGGGCGATGCCCTCGAGCTGCAGTTCGAGCTTGCCCCGGCGCGATGCCTGCAGCCGGGCGAGATCCAACTGGTCGAGGGTCGGCTCGACGACCACCGTCCCGGTGTAGCCGTCGACGAGGAGCATCTCCCCTTCCTCGATCAACTTCATCGCATCGCGAACGCCCATGACCGCGGGGATCCCAAGCGAGTGCGCCAGGATCGCCGCGTGCGACGTCCGGGTTCCCTCCTCGCTGATCACGCCGACGACCTGATCGCGGTCGAGTTGCACGATCAGGCCCGGCGAGAGTTCGCGAGCGACCAGGACGACCTGGCCGTGCTGTTCGCCGACCCACGCCTCGTGGGAGGCCCGACCCATCAGGTGGGCCAGCATCCGGATCTGGATCGCGTGGAGGTCGGCGAGTCGGTCGCGCAGGATCGACATCCTGGAGGATTCCCACGCGTTGCGGATCTCCAGCGCCTTGAACTCGTAGGCCGTCTCGGCCGCGAGGTTGTTCTTGCGGATCAACAACTCGACCCCGGCGAGGAACTCCTCATCCTGGGCCATCATGATCTGGGCATCGAAGATGCCCGCCTCCTCCGAGCCGGCCCGCTCCTCGGTCCGCCGCCGCAACTCACCGAGCTCGTCGGCGACCACTGCCACGGCATCGCGCAGCCGGTCGATCTCGTGTTCGACCTCCGAGTCGTCCACCGTGCGGTCCTCGACATCCGGGAAGGACCACGCCACGGCCGCGGCTGGCGCCACCGCCAGGCCGGGCGAGACGCCGACGCCACGAAGTTCACGAGCCACGGTCACTCCCCGAAGCCTCCCTCGATCATCGCCGAGAGCGCCGCCACCGCCGCCTCGGCATCACTGCCCTCGGCCCGGATGCGCACCTCGGCCCCGCACTCTGCCGCCAACATCATCACCCCCATGATGCTCTTGCCGTTGATCGCGACGCCGTCGCGCACCAGTTCGATCTCGGCAGAGAAGGTCGCGGCCAGCCTCACGAATTGCGCCGCGGGCCTGGCATGCAGCCCCAACTCGTTGGTGATGGTCACCGTCCGTTCGATCATCAAGATCCCCCGATCACGAGCAGGGCCAATACCAGCAGCCCGAGTCCAAGTCGTAGCCCCGTCACGCGGGTCCGCGTGGCAGGCGCCATCATCAGCAACGCCCCGATCACCGACAGGGCCACGGTCACGGTCACACCGCGGGTCGGTCCATCCCTGAGCACCCACATCAACACGACCGGTATCGCCAGCCCCACGGCGAAGGCGGCAAGCTGTTGCAGCTGCACGGCAGCAGGCGGCAACCAGGAACGCTGCAGCGCGGCGCCGACCGCGAGGCCTTCCCGCAATCCGAGGTCGAGACCCCAGAGGGTGAGGCGGAGGCGGAGCAGGTTGTGCACCACCGGGGCGATCAGGACGGCCCACCAACCCGCCAACGGCAGTGCCGCGAGGGTCAACCCCATCAAGGCCGGAACCTCGCCGGTCCACACCAGCTGATCCCCGAGGGATCCGAGCGGACCGGAGAGCGCCGTGCGCAGCCTGGTGATGGTGGGCCCCGGCACCCGATCCTGTTCGGCCCGCACCACCGCACCGACCGCCACCCCGGCAAGGTACGGGTGACAATTGAAATACTCCGCCGAACGCGCCACGGCACCGCGGCGGGCCTCGGGGGTCGCGTCGCGATAGAGGTCCCGCAGCAAGGGCGCCGCCGCGTGACCGACCCCGATTCCCGACATCCGCTCGTAGGTCCACGCCGCCTGCACGCCGAGGAGTCGGATCATCGTCTGCCAACGCGGGGTCATGGCCATGCGACCACCAGGATTCCCGTCGCGAGGCCAACGACCAACCAGCGCTGCCTGGCACCGGCGCCCGCGATTCTCAGCGCGCCGCCCAACGCGGCCGCGGCCCCCCCAGCCAGCACGGCCCAGTCGAGGTAGACGGCGCGCGGATCGCTGAACCACGGCACCAGGTGGACCAGGAACGCCACCAGCAAGGCCACAACGGAGAGCATCAGCCCACGACGGGCATCCCGCAGCAGGCCGCCGAGCTGCAGC
Source organism: Gemmatimonadota bacterium (assembly GCA_024640185.1). Taxonomy (GTDB): domain Bacteria; phylum Gemmatimonadota; class Gemmatimonadetes; order Gemmatimonadales; family GWC2-71-9; genus Palsa-1233. The sequence goes on from JAHEFN010000095.1 coordinate 5,763, forward strand.
TCCCAGATCGCCCTGGCGTCGCCGGCGGAGACGCGGGCGAGTTCCTTCTCCACCGAGCGAGCGGTCCGCCGACGCATCGCGTGGAGCGTCCAGCCGCCGAGGATGCCCATCGGCAATCCCACCATCCCTGCGAGCGCAATCGGCGAGGCCGCCGGATCGAGGGCGGCGCCGGCAGCGGCGGCGACAGCGGCCGGCCCGTAGTCGGGGTACCGGGCCGCACCGATCGGCAGGATCTCCAGCGCGTAGAGTTCGAGGACTGCCCCGACCAGCACGCCCGCCCGAACGTCGCCGGCGATCGCCCCGGCCACCGTGGCCGCGACCAGCGGCCGTGCCAGCAGCCCCTGGGGGATCGAGACCAGGTCGACGGCGACGATGGTCCCCCAGACCAGCAGGGCGGCAGCCAGAAGGATGCTCACAGCAGGGCGTCCGGTCCCACCGCCCGGGTCGTGGGCAAGTCCTGGGCAAGGATCTCTGCCCCATCCGCGGCGAGTCGGCGCACGAGGGCGACCTCGGCCTCGTCGAGGTAGAGGTAGCGCAACAGCTCATCGCGACCGCTGCGATGGTGGATGCCACCGAGGTTGATCCGGGTGACGATCCCCGGATGCGCGTCTCGGAGTGCCGCCATGGTCGCCAGGTCACCGGTCAGCAGGATCGTCCGGTCGCTGCCTCCCTGCCAGGCCGGCAACTCGGCGACGGCGGCGGCGGTGGTGGCGAAGCGCACCTCCAGCCCGGCGGGGGTGGCCATCCGATAGAGATCCTGCTCCCAGGCACTCTCCGCGACGGCATCATCGACCAGGATGACCTCGGTGGCGCCCAACGGTCGTCCCCAGCCGATCACCACTTGGCCGTGCACCAACCGATCATCGACCCGGCAGAGGACCAGCGACATCAGCGCAGCCCCACCGCACGGGAACCGGCCTCGGCAACCAGGGCAGCCACCTCGTCGACATCGCCCTCGGCGTGAAAGACGAACTCCAGCAACATCGCGAGGTTGACGCCGGTCACCAACCGAACCGATGGTGCGGCCTGGAGGCGCCGCATGGCGGCAAAGAGGCACGAGCCGCTCGGCATGTCGATGAACACGATCGCGGGCCCCTCACCGACCGCCGTCGTGAGCCGCTCCTCGAGCGTGCCCCGATCACAGTCGGTGTTGCTGACCGCGATCAGCGTCTGCGCCTCGCCCGCGATCCGTGTCACGGCATCGATCAGCGCGGCGGCAAGGTCGCCATGTCCCACGACCACACCCTGGATGGTGCTCATTCGTAGTCGTCCCTGAGGTATTCTCGCACACCGCGCTGTCGGCGCATCTTGCGAATCAGTCGTTCGTTGAAGGCGGTCGCCACGTCCACGCCACTGTAACGGAGCAGGTGCATCATCGCGACCACCTCGGCCACCACCGTGATGTTCTTTCCCGGGTTCAACGGGACGATCATCTCGGGGGTGGGGACGTCGAGGATCGAATGGGTGTCGCGCTGCAGCCCGGTCCGATCGGCCCCCTTGGCGGTCTCCCAATCCTGGAGTCGCACCACCACTTCGATGCGCTTCTGTTGTCGCACGGCGCGGACCCCGAAGAGGGCCGGCACATCGACCAGTCCGATGCCACGGATCTCCATGTGGTGTCCCGCCAGCTCGTGTCCCTGCCCGATCAACACCCCCCCCGCCCGCCGGGTCACCTTGACGACGTCGTCGGCCACCAGCCGATGCCCCCGTTCCACCAGGTCGAGCACGCACTCGCTCTTGCCGATGCCGGATCGCCCGACGAAGAGGAGCCCGACGCCGTAGACATCGGCGAGTGAGCCATGGAGCGTCGTCCGGGGCGCGAAGGCCTCCTCCAGGATCGGCTTGATCTGGCCATAGAACTCGGCGGTCGAGAGCGCGGTGCGCAGGACCGGCACCAATCGCTCGCGTGCCAGCGCCAGCATCGGCTCGGGCACCTCGAGTCCCTTGGTGATGAAGACGACCGGGAGGTCGAACTGAAAGAAACCCGCCAGGGTGTCGCGCCGCACCGACTCCTCAAGGGAGGTGAGGTAGGTGATCTCGGTCTCGCCGAAGACGTGCAGGCGATTGGCGTTGAAGCGGGCAATGTGACCAGCGAGGGCGAGCCCGGGCGAGGCGATGTCGGCATCGGGCACCAGGCCGTCGAGACCGAGGTCGCCGGTCAG
>JAHEFN010000096.1 GCA_024640185.1 Gemmatimonadota bacterium
CAGCGCCGTGGACCCTTCCGGGAGGAGGTTGACGGCCTTCGCGGGCGGCAACGCGAGACCGGCGAGGTCCGGATAGCTGTCGGCCAACTCCTCCTGCCAGATCTGCAACTTCGGGATGCTGGTGCCGGCACGGATGAAGTCGATGCCGAGATAGAACTGGCGTCGCTGGCTGCCACCCGGCAACATGTTCTCCACCGCGGCGATGAGATCGCCGGGCTGCAGGTCACGACTCCCCATCCCGAAGCAGCCGCTGTAGAAGTCGGGGACCATCTCCGGATGCACGGGAGTCACCCCCGGGTGGGCACGGGGGTTCCGGTCATTCTCCATCCCCTTCGCCATGGCGGCCCGGATCTCCCGCAGCAGCGGGGCATCGACCGCGAGGGGCTGATCCAGCCGCTCGAGCACCACCACACCGGTCTTGCCCGCCAGCAGGGCCGAGATGAGGTCGGCCGGGAAGGGCCGGAACATGGTGAGGTTGAGCACCCCGATCTTGAGTCCACTGGTCGCGCGGAGGTGGTCGACCACCGCCTCGGCGTTGGAGACCACCGAGCCCTGTCCGAGGATCACCCATTCCGCGTCATCGAGCCGGTACCCTGCTGCCCGCTGGTAGTGGCGCCCGGTCAGCTCCCCAAACTCGCGGAAGGCTCGATCGGTCAACTCGAGGATGTGGTCGAAGTAGAACGGCCGCTGGGCCGCCACCCCCTGGGCATAGCTGTCCTGGTTCTGGACCGTCCCGAGCATCGCCGGGTAGTCGACGTTGAAGAGTTCCGGAATCCGTCGCCGGGTCTCACCGAAGACCATCCGCTGTGCCGGGGTCGGCGACGGAATCTGGTCAGCCGGGTCGCCGAGATACGCCTTGATCAGCTCGCGCTCGGGGAGCTGCAACGACTCGATAACGTGGCTGGTGAGGAAGCCATCCTGGGCCACGATCCCGGGCGTGAGCGAGAGCTCCGCGATCCGGTGGGCGACCAGGTTGAGGTCGGCCGCCTCCTGGACATCCTTGGCGAAGAGCTGGAAGAACCCGGTGTCGTCGACGGCGTGGTAGTCGTCGTGGCCTGCGTGCACGTTCAGGGCATGCTTGGTCATCGCGCGGGCGGCGACGTTGAGCACGTAGGTCAGGCGCTTGCCGACGGCGGCATAGAGCGACTCGTGCATGTAGGCGATGCCCTGCCCGCTCGAGAAGTTGGTCGACCGCAACCCCGACATGCTCATTCCGGCCGTCACGGCGGCGGCGGCATGCTCGCCCTCGGGTTCGAAGAAGAGCAGCCGGCGCCCATGGACATTGCGCTTGCCATCGGAGACCGCAGCGGCCCACCCCTCTCCCATCTGGGTGGACGGGGTGATCGGATAGGCTCCGGCGGCCTCGCTCGCCGCCGTCTCCATCTCGACCACCGCGGCACTGCCATCGAGGGCGGCCAGGGTGCCCGGATATCGTGGTGGGGCGACCGGGGTGCTCGCCGCGGCCGACCTGCTCTTGAAGATCTTCATGCTGCCTCCGCCGTCACTGATGTCGGCACACGGGCGAACTGGGCCCCGGAGAGCCAGACAATTGCGCTGGTGGGACACCGCGATACCGCGCGCAGATCCGCCAGTCCGGCCAGTTCTTGGTTCACCACCGCCACACCACTCTCAATGCTGATCACACCTGGAGCCGCATCCTGGACACACTTGCCACACGCGGTACAGGCCACCTGACACTCCTCGATGACCGCATCACCGACCAGGAGGTTCTTGCACTGCACCAACAACGACTGGGCCAGTGGCAGGATCGTGAACAGCTCCTTCGGGCAGGCCTCGACGCAATCCCCGCACGCCGTACACGCCTCCGGTTCGACAACGGGGAGGCCGTGCGCGTTCATCGCGATGGCGCCGAAGTCGCACGACCGCTCACAATCCGCGAGACCGAGGCATCCCCAGACACAGCCCTTGCCGCCACCGGCCACCGTCGCGGCCGCGCCGCAGGTCTCCACGCCTCGGTATTCGGCCCGTTGGGAGGCCAGGTTGGTCCCGCCGGCACAGAGGAGCCGGGCGACGCGCTTGACCGCCACCCCGGCCTCCACGCCGAGATACCCGGCGATCTGTTGCCGTGACTCCTCGGTGGCGACGCTGCATTGGGCTATCTCGATCGACCCCTCGACGGCCTTCTCGGCGAAGGCACGGCAGCCGGGCAGGCCACAGGCGCCACAGTTGGCCCCGGGCAGGATCTGGGTCACCACCCCGATTCGGGGATCCTCATAGACCTTGAGCTTGGCATTCGCCAGCGCAATGAGGATCCCAAACACCAGACCGACTCCGCCAAGAATCAGGATCGCGTCGATGACCACGCCGATGCCCTCCCCCGCCCCGGTCAGTTCTCGCCCTGGAGCCCGGACTGCCCGAGCAACCATTGGGTCATCCGATCAACGGCATCATCGGCACCGAGGGCTGGCTTCCCGACGCCATCCGGTCCGGGGACCGCGAACGGAGTGCGGGCCAGGTCAGTCAACTGGCGGACATCCTCGGCCATCTGCCAGGAACTCACCCCACCGATCGCCTTCTTGGGGGCCTCCACCATCTGGCCGATGGTGAGGCGCTGCCACCCTTCGGCCCCACCGCGGGGATCGTGGATGAAGGTGGCGCAACCCTCCGGCACCATCGCGACGATCGCCGGGCCATCGAAGCCCGCGACCGCCTCGAGTCCGCTCCCGTCAGAGGTCTGCAGCACGAAGGTCCCCGGCGTGATGCAGCGCACCAACGGCGCCGGGGCACAGTCGCCGCTGACGACCAGGATCAGCTTGGCCCGGCCATCGGCGAAGTCCGTCAACGTACCGCCCGGCACGAACCAGCTCCGCCAGGACGATCGCCCCGAAGGCACGACCGGCATCGGCGAGCGCGGTGTCAATGGTGGCGCCGAGCTTGCGGCCGTCACTCACTGACGTCACGAAGAGGTCGTCGCCACGATCGGCCACGGCGTGGAGGGTGGCGGTCGCCCGGTCGAGGGCTTCCAACGAGGGGACGTCTCCTGAGCCGGCCGGTGGGAAGAGCGCGGCAAACTTGGCGGGGTCGACCCGTCCAGCCGCGAAGACCCCGAGCTCGTGCCCGACCCGGGCAGCGCGCACCTCCGGGCTGGCATGGTGGGCGGCCAGGAAGGCCTCGGCCTGGACCAGCGCCCCCTCCAGCGCCGAACGGAATTCACCGATGGGCTGGGCCAGCGCCTCGAGGGCCGCAGCGCGACGTGGATCAGACGGCATAGCGATCAAACTCCTCTTCGAGTCGGCTCATCCGTTCGTTGGGGCTGCGCGGCGTGACCTTTCGGGTCTCCTCGTACCGCGGCCTCGACTGGTCGCGGAAGAAGACGCCGAGGTGGATGTGATCATCGGCCTCGGCGAGGCGCCGTGCCGTCGCGATATCGCCGGGATCGTGGTGGATCTGGCTGCTGTAGATCCGGTTGAGTTCCGGGGTCACCACACCATCGTCGTGGACCAGCAACACGATGCGAGCAGGATCCTGCACGGCCGCCTGGAAGACCTCGGGCGTGAACACCGGACAACGCTGCAGGATGCGCACGAAGGAGGTGCCCTTGTGCCGATACGCCGCGCGCAGGGTTGCATAGAGGTGTGCCGGCGCCCATTCCGCGGTCTGGGCGACGAACGACGCGTTGGTGACCCCCAGCGACACGGCCAGGGGATTGAGCGCCGGCAGGAAGCTCCCCTTCGGCTGCGTGTTGGTCTTGAGCCCCTGCGGTGTCGTCGGCGAGGTCTGCTTCTTGGTCAGGCCATAGATGCCGTTGTCGAGCAACAGCACGGTGAGGTCGAGGTTGTAGCGCAGGGCGTGAATCCAGTGCGCGGCCCCGATCGAGGTGCAGTCGCCGTCGCCCATCACGGTAAAGACGTTCAGTTCCGGGCGATGGAGCTTGACGCCGGTCGACACCGGCAGGGCCCGCCCATGGATGCCATGGAAGCCATACGTCTTGAGGTAGTGGGGGAACCGACTGGAACAGCCGATCCCCGACACGAAGACCGTCTGCTCGGGAATCAACTGTTCGGCGGTCAACAGCTTTTGGACGGCGGTGAGCACCGAATGGTCACCACACCCTGGACACCAGCGGGCCTGGGCTCCCTCATACGAGGTCATCTCGTATTGGTTGTCCGCCTCTTCCGGCTGGAGCACATGGAGCAAGTGGCAGGAGAGACTCATGCGGCACCTCCGGAGTGAACGCGTTGACGGATCGTCTCGGCAATGGAGGCCGGCCGCAGCGGCTCGCCCGGCACCCTGGTCCAGCTGTCGATGTCGACGAGGGTGGCCGACCGCAGCAGCATCGCGAGCTGTCCACGGCGGCGGTTCTCCTCGTTGATGAAGGGATCATCCGGATCGTCGCTGTAGTTGATCTCCACCGCCACGACCTGCCGAAAGCGCGCGAAGATCGCCTTGAGTCCCGGCTCGAGCGGCGAGAGGAAGCGGAGGTGGACCGAGGAGACCTTGAGTCCCTCCGCCCGCGTCCGATCGACCGCCTCCTCGATGGCACCCTTGGTGCTCCCCCAGCCGACCACCAGCAGCTCACCCTCCTCGTCACCGTGCACCGGCGGGGGCGCGAGCAGGCTCTGCAACACCGCCAGCTTCCGGCTGCGCATCGCCGAACTCTTCTGGTGGATGCCGGAGCTGTAGGCGACCTTGCTTCCCTCATCGTGGGAGAGGCCAGTCAGGGTGAACATCCCCGCCGGCTGCCCGGGGACGATCCGCCGGGAGAGTCCGGTCTCGAGGTCCCAGTCATACGGCTTGTCACCCTCGGCCACCGGCGCCAGGTCGATCGGCGCGGCCTGCCAGCGGGCATCGAGCGTCGGACGCGGGAACGGTGAGACACCGGTGGCGAGGTTTGCATCCGAGAGCACCATCACCACGGTGCGGAAGGTCTCGGCGATCCGGCGCGCCGTGACCATCACGTGGAAGCACTCCTCGATGGTGGCTGGCGCGATGACCACATGGGGTGCGTCGCCGGGCTGTCCGTAGAGTGCCGCCAGCAGGTCCGACTGCTCGACCTTGGTGGGCAGTCCGGTGCTCGGGCCACCGCGCTGCACATCGACAAGCACCAGCGGGGTCTCGGTCATGATCGCCAAGCCGAGGAATTCGGTCTTGAGCGCCAGCCCGGGTCCCGAGGTGATCGTCAGCGCCACCTTCCCGGCATAGGAGGCCCCGATCGCCACACCAGCAGCGGCGATCTCGTCTTCGGACTGATGGACGATGCCACCGAAGCGCTCGAAGACCTCGCTGAGGTAGTGCGACACCGAGGTGGCCGGCGTGATCGGATACATCGCACAGATCTCGAATCCAGCCGCCACGGCACCCATGCCGATGGCCTCGTTGCCGTTCATGACCACGAGCGGCGTGTCCATCGGCTCGAGGGGGATGTCAATCCGGAAGTCGATGTGCTGCTCGGCCCAGTGGTAGCCGAGTTCCAGGAGGGAGACGTTGGTGGTGTAGACCGCCTCGCTCTTCTTCCGGAAGGCGTGCCCGATCTGATCCCGAATGCGGTCCATGTCGCGACCGTAGATGCGGGCCAGCACCCCCAGGGCGAACATGTTCTTGCCCTTGCGGGGATTGTCGACCAGGGTGAGGCACTGCTCCTGCATCGGCACCCTGATGATCCGATACGACTTGCTGGAGAGCTCCTCCATCGCCGCATCCCACTGCGCCACCACGGCCGGATCGTCGGAGGTGGCCCACATCTCCTCGATCAGCAGGATGGCATCCTCCGCCAGGCCCCCGACCCGATGCCTGGAGAGCAGCACCTGCTCGTTGAACGCCACGACGAGGTTGGTCTGGTCGCCCCAGTTGGTGACCGGTCCCGACCCGACCCTGACCCGGTTGCCAGAGGCCCCCTCGGGCACCCTCGGGGGGGGCTGGACCTCGGCAGGAATGATCTCGACGGTCCAGACACCGTTCCCCATCTTGGCGGAGACGGCAGCGAAGATCTGGCCACACTTCTGCGCTCCCTCACCGGAATCCGAGACGATTTCGACGGTGTGTTCCGGGACACGCAGCACGGAGGGCGGTGTCGAGGCGGAGGGAGATGCGGCGGTCGCTGTGGCATCGATCATGGTCACCTCGGGCCCTGAAGTCGCGCCGTCATCGTGGCGCCATGTGAGGCCCTCTGATCACCGATCGACAACCGTCCGGATCGAGAGCGCCGCTATCGTCATCGTGGTCCTCCTTGGTGGCACGTCCCAACACCTTCAGCCGTGCCGCCACGACCAAAAATGTCAGGGGCCCGGCGCAACTCGCAACAGATTTGCGACGCCTTTTCTCGCCATTCTGGGGTCCCGCAGAAGCCCGCGAAGCAGCTGGAACCATTGCTACCACTGACTTTGCGCGGCGCACCACACGGAAGCGCCAGGACGGCAGGCACGATGTGACTGCCGATTCTCCATCGGTGAATCGTTGTCTGGCGCTGCGCTCTCCTGGAGGCGGACTACGAGCCCACGATGAGACTGCAGCAAGTCACCCCGGCCTCGGCCTTCGCGAGCTCCGTGAGTGGCACGGTGGTGACCGACAATCCTGCGGATTCGAGTCGTTCGCGTGTACGCGGATAGATCGCCGGGAAGATCACCGTGCCGTCGATCGCGAGCGCGCAGGCGGCCGTCGGTTCGGCCGGGTCCACGTCGATGATGGCCACCTCACCGAAGCAACGCGGATCGACACAGCTCCTGTTGAGGAGCAAGGTCCCGGGGGCCACCAATCCCACCGCCGACTTGAGGTGCAGGATCCCCTGCACCGGCACGGCGACCACGGTGTAGTCGAACGGAGCGAGCAACGCGCGCAGCTGGACCACGGCCTCGTCATTGCTCCGGGTCGAGCGGCCCACGTAGACGTGCCTCCCCACCGTGAGCACATCACCACCATCGAGTCGGCTCGGTGCCGTGAGATGCACCAGTGGCCGGTACTGCGACAGCACGGTGGCGATGCTCTCGGTCTCGGGACGGCGGGAGGGCGCACCGGGACGCGTGATCACCGCCACCTCATCGAAGACGAGGGCGGTGTCCTCGACAAAGACGCTGTCCGGCAGCTCGGGTTCGGCTGGTAGTCGGTGGAGGGTGCATCCCAGGCGGGTCAGGCAGGCCTCGTAAGCGCGATGTTCCTGTCGGGCGATCTCGAGGTTGATCGGCTCCCGTGCCATGTGGGTGAGTTCGCACTCGGCAATCCTGGGACTGACGTCACGGGTGATGGCGATCGGCATTGGCTTCCTCGGCTGGGGCAAGGGCAAACGTACTCTCCCGGGGTGGCGTGCACACCCTATCTTGGGGTGACCCCCTCCCACACGAGTGTGCCCTGCCATGGACCGACGCGAGAGCCTCAAACTCATGCTGCTGGCTGCCGTGACCCCATCGCGGTTGCTGGCGACCGACGGCACCCCCCCGGCAGGAGCAACCTTCGCCAGCGACTGGCGGTCCTGGCCAACGATGCGCTGGGTCGGGCCGGCGTTCTGGGGCAACCGGCTTCAGGACTGGCGACTGCAGGATGGGGTCGTCACCTGCGAGGTGGCAGCAGCGAACCGCACCCTGCACTGCCTGACGCACCGGGCAACCGGCCAGGAGTTCACCAGCGCGATCACGGTCGACGCCTCGTCCCTAGTGGGATCGTCCGACGCCGAGGCCTGCACCGGCCTGCGCATCGGGATCATCGGGCGGAATGCCGATCCCAGGTCGGCCGCCGTGCACGGGAGCGGCCTCGATGTCGGGATCACTGCAACGGGGACGCTCCGCATCGGTGATCTCGTCGGTGACATCGCCCTGCCACTGACAGAGCCCTTGCGCCTCGAAGTCCAGTCACGATCGACCCCCACCGGGACTGCGGTCGAACTCTCCGCTCATGCACGCGAGGATACGCCTCCCCTGGCGACCCTCATCCTCGGGAGCCTCCCTGCCGACCGGACGCTCGGGAGCCTG
>JAHEFN010000376.1 GCA_024640185.1 Gemmatimonadota bacterium
CCCGGGACCAGGAGCAGCAGCCCAGGCACCAGGGTGATCTGCGACGGCCGGTTGGTGATTCTCGAGTACCACTGGCTGCCGATGCCGGTGAGCAACGCTCCGCCGAAGGCGCCGAGTTCAGGGCCGAGCAGTCGGGCGCCGATCGTGGCACCGGTGTAGGCGAGGACTCCAGCCGCCAGGATCCAGAGCATGTCGCGTTTCTCGGCCTTGAGGAGCACCGCAAAGGCGAATGGCGCGATCATGAGTGCCACGAGGAGGGTCCACGCCGGAAGGGCAACGGGGTCGATCATCGGCGGAGTGCCGAGCGCCAATCCGACCGCCTTGTTGCCGAAGGCGATCCCGAAGGTGATCCCCATGAGCATGACCATCGCCCCCATCAGCCGGGCGGTACCCGATGCCAAGTGGCGCGTCGAGAGTTCGGTCATGGCGGTGGTGATCGTCAGCCCGGGGATCAGGATGATCACGCCGGCGAGGGTGGCCAGCAACACCGAGAGTTCGGCGCCCAGGGCGGCCAGCAGCGCCGCCGCCGCCGACGCGACGAAGGCCGAGAGCGGCTCGAAGATCCGGCCCAGCCCCCGATGGTGGCCGGCCACAATCGCCAGCAGGCCGATCAGCAGTCCGATCCCCAATCCGGCAAGGACCTCGTGCAGTCCGCCGCCGAGGAAGCGCGCCGCGCAACCGGAGGCGACGCCAAAGGCGAGGGTGGTCAACGGGACGCCATAGGATGGCGGCCGGCTCTCGATCCGGTCGATCTCTGCCGAGCCCTCGCCGGGAGTGAGTTCGCCGCTGACAACCTTTCGGAGCACGCGATCGACCCGGGCCAGCTTGCCGAGGTCGGCCACATCGGGCTCAACCCGGATCATGAAGGTCCGCTGGTCGTCCTGTGGGCCGAACGAAGCCATGATCGAGGTGGGAGTGCTGAAGAACTGCCCGGTGAGCCCCAGTCGCTCGGAGGCCAGCACCAAGGCCTCCTCCAGTCGCGGCGCCGAATAGCCCGAGTTGTGGAGTTCGCTGCCCAGCTTCAGGACGAAGGAGACCCTCGGGTCGGCATTCCCGGCCGGGGCCGGTGTCGTTGGCATTTCGGGCATCGTGGCCGGTACTATACCAGTGACCCCAACCCGACTGCCAATGCGAAACTCCATCGTGGTGCTCGTGCTGCTCGCCGCCTGTGCCGTCAACCCGGTCACCGGGCGACGCGAACTGATGCTGGTGAGCGAATCCCAGGAAATCTCGATGGGCCAGCAGTTGCTCGCCCAGACCCAGGTCGAGACCGGTTTCTACCCCGATGCGGCGTTGGAGGGCTACGTCCAGGGGGTGGCGATGCCGATGGCCAGGGCTTCCGAGCGGCCGGATCTCCCCTGGGAGTTCCATGTCATCGATGAGTCGGGGATCAACGCCTTTGCGGCACCCGGGGGGTACATCTTCATCACCAGGGGGATCCTGGCGGTGCTCAACTCCGAGGCCGAATTGGCGGGGGTGCTCGGTCACGAGATCGGCCACGTCACGGCGCGGCACTCGGCAGCGCAGATGAGTACCCAGCAGCTGCTCGGTGTGGGGTTGATCGCGGGGTCGATCGCCGCTCCCAGCGCGATGGGTGGGGCATTGGGTCAGGGCCTCCAGGCCGCAGCGGGGCTGGCGCTCCTCAAGTACGGGCGCGATGACGAGCGGCAGTCGGACGGCCTTGGGCATCGGTATTCGCTCACCCAGGGCTACGACGTCCGCGAGATGCCGAAGACCTTCCTGACCCTGCGGCGGGTCAGCGAATCGGCTGGTGGTGGCGCAGGCCGGATGCCGGGATTCCTGTCGACGCACCCCGATCCGGGCGACCGGGTCGCGGCAACGCAGGCCTGGGCCGACACCATCTCCGACTACAGCAACCTGACCGCCGGCCGCAACGGCTTTCTCGACCACCTCGATGGGCTGGTGTACGGAGAGGATCCACGCCAGGGGTATTTCGAGAATGGTCGCTTCCTGCACCCGACGCTCAAGTTCCAGTTCATCCAACCCGACGGGTGGCAGACCCTCAACCAGGCCAACCGGGTGGTCATGGCTGACCCCAATGGCCAGGCGCAGTTCGAGGTCACCCAGGTCTCGCAGGCCAGTGCCACGGCAGCGGCGGCGGCCTTCGTGCAGCAGGAGGGAATCCAGCGGGCCGGCTCATCGCGAGCGCCGATCAACGGACTCCCCGCTGCGAGCGAGGATTTCGTGGTGCAACAGTCCAACGGACAGCGCATCGTCGGGACGGCAACATTCATCGAGCTCGGCGGGGCGGTGTATCAACTGCTCGGGCTCAGGCTCTCCGGTGCCGACAACCA
>JAHEFN010000377.1 GCA_024640185.1 Gemmatimonadota bacterium
GGGCTACCTGCTCGGGGCGATCGTCGGCGCAATCGCGTTCTCGCTGAATCAGCTGCTGACGTGATGGACGAGAGACGAGAGAGGAGAGACGAGAGACGATTGCGGTGAGGGCCGGCTTTCCCGTGAGGAGGCCGGCCCTTGGTGTACCTGGGCGGTAGACGATCTTGGTCTCGGCCCCGCTTCAGGGCGGCACCAACTCGATTCACGGAGCAGTCGGGGCGCTCCCGTCGCGGTCGTCTGTTGCCCGTCGTCTCGCGTCTCTCGTCTCTCGTCTACCGCCCATCGTCGATCGTCACGGCAGGCATCGCACCCCAGCCGCTCCAACCATCCGGAGCGATCACCACCCGCACCCCTGGGAGTTCCCCCACCGGCACGCGATCGACGGTGATTCGCGACCCGTCGCGCTCCTGGCGAGCCAACTGACCGACGACGCGAGCGACGAACCGGTCGGCGAAGTAGTCGCGATCCCACACCGAGTACCAGACCAGCGCCGGCCCCTCGGGGGATCGGTAGACACGCATCCGGTCGCCGCCCCAGCCGAGGGCGGGATCAGTGGCCACGGTGGTGATCCCGGCGAGTCCGGCCCGCAGGACATGCATCTCGTATTCGCCGAAGGTGTCCTCGTGCATCACATCGGCATCGGACCCGATGAAGCGGAGCGAGATCGGGAGGTCACCATCCTGATAGCGCTCAGGATGGAGGATCTGCTCGGTGGAGGCCGGCAACAGCGCATCGAAGGGCTGCTCGCCGGGGCGGCTGGTCTTGAACCAGCGCATGAACGAGGAGCCCTCGCGGTAGGGAAAGAGCAGCCCGCTGCGGACCACCAGCGGGGCGGCATTGAAGACCGCCATCTCGGCGCGGGTGGCACCGAATTGGTCGAGGATGGTCTGCCAGAGGGCGTCGTCGCCCAGCAGGTCCTCGTCGGGGAGCAGGATCAACAGCGTTGCGAGGGTGGCCTGTCCCTCGAGCACCGCCTGTGCGGCCGCCAGGCGATCGGCATTCTCGTGGCTCGCCAGGATCGAATCGAGGGGCAGATACTGATGCTGCAACGCGTGCACCAGCTCATGCGTGAGGGTGAGGTTCAGCACCTGGGCACTGGTTCCACTCACGGCGTAGAGCATCGTGGAGTCGGGATCGTAGAACCCGGCCACCTGCTCGGTATAGAGGTCAACGAACAGCGCCGGGATGTCGAGGGTGTCCGAGATCAGCCCGAGCAGCCGGTAGGCGGTGACGATTCCGTCGATTCGCTCGGCAGGCAACTCGGTGGCCAACTTGGCGAGCAGGTACGCGCGCACCTGGTCGGGGCTGCGAACGGCGGCCCGCGGTTGCGCCCGAAAGGTGAGCCCGGTCGCGCGTTCGGCCGCCGGCATCAACGCCACCACCATCGAGTCCAGTTCGTGCTGCTCGATCGTCGCGGCAGCATCGGGCGACTCGCCCCGACAGGCGGTGGCGAACACCAGCAAGACCATCCAACAGGACCGTCGCATTACCCCCCCAACATCGTGACACGATACCAGTCGATCAGCGCATCACCGCCCAGGTAGGTGGCGGCGGCGCCGATCGCCAAGAAGATCCCGAACGGGACCAGGATGTTCCGGCCAGCCAGCTTGAGCGGCAGGAAGATCAGGGTGCCCAGCAATGCCCCGAGGAAGAGGGTGAGCAAGACCCCCGGCCAGCCGAGGAAGGCCCCGATCATTGCCATCATCTTGATGTCACCGCCACCCATGGCGTCCTCGCCGAACAGCCTGGTGCCGATCACCGCGATCAGCCAGAGCAGGGCGTAGCCCACCGCGGCACCGATCAACGCCTCGGGCCACGGCAGGGCACCACCGACCAAGGCCAGCAGCACGCCGATGACCGCCCCGCCGACCGAGAACTCGTCCGGGATGATGTACTCCCGGGCATCGGTCATCGCGATCCCGATCAGGATCGTGAAGAGCAGGGCCGCGCGGAGGGCCTCGACCGAGGCGCCGTGCTGCCAGAACGCCCATCCCCATGTCACGCCGACGGCCAACTCCACCAGCGGGTAGCGCAGCGGGATCGGCAGGGCGCAGTGGCGACACTTGGCCCGAAGCCAGAGCCAACTCACGAGGGGGATATTGTCGTACCAGGCGATCAAGGTACCGCACTTGGGACAGCGTGATCGGGGCGAGACCACCGATTCCTCGGCCGGCCAGCGCACGATGCAGACGTTGAGAAACGAACCGAGCAGCAGGCCCAGGACCGTCACCAGCCCGACCAGGTACCAGGTCGGCATCATCGCGAGTGCCGATGTCATCGTCCCCCCAGCTGGTGCAGCAGGATACCGGCGG
>JAHEFN010000378.1 GCA_024640185.1 Gemmatimonadota bacterium
GATGGAAGACCGGGGTCGAACCGGTGAAGTGAATGCCGGCAAAGTCCCGCGACGCCAGCAACGTGTCGCTCACCTCGACCGCGTTGCCCGGGATGAACTGGATGACCCCCGGGGGCAGGCCGGCCTCCTCGAGGATCTTGTAGAAGAGGTAGTTCGACAGCGAGGCCGTGGTCGAAGGCTTCCAGAGCGAGACATTGCCGAGGATCGCCGGCGCCGTCGGCAGGTTGCCACCGATCGCCGTGAAGTTGAACGGCGTGATGGCGTAGACGAACCCCTCGAGCGGGCGGTAGTCCAGCCGGTTCCACGCGTTCTCGCTGGACACTGGCTGCTCGTGCAGCAGTCGCTCGGCGTAGTGGACGTTGAATCGCAGGAAGTCGATCAGCTCACACGCCGCATCGATCTCGGCCTGATGCGGTGTCTTCCCCTGCCCCAGCATCGTGGCGGCGTTGACCCGTTGCCGCCACGGCCCCGCGAGCAGGTCGGCGGCCCGCAGGAAGACGGCCGCCCGATCCTCGAACCGCCAGTTGGCCCAATCGCGCTGCGCTTCCACCGCCCCGCTGATGGCACTCGCGAGCACCTTCGGGGTCGCCGAGTGCAGGTCGGCGATCCGGTGGCGGTGCCGCTGCGGCGAGGTGAGCGCCCTCACCTGGTCGCCGAATTGCTCCTGACCGTTGACGATCGCCGGAATCTCGGTCACCGTGTCGCTCATCGCGGCGAGGGTGGCCTGCAGCTCGGCCCGCTCTGGCGAGCCCGGTGCGTATTGCTTGACCGGCTCGTTGCGGGGAAGGGGGATGTTGCCGATGGCGCTCATGGCGGCGGAGTCCTCTCCGGGGGGGTCAGGGTCGTCTCAATGCCCCAAGGGTAGGCCGGGGACGCAACCGGGACAAGGATGCCCTCGGCACCCCGAGACCATTACCTTGGGGCCAGCACAACTGCATGGAGAACACCGCGATGCGCCATCTCGTTCCGCTCGTCCTCGCCGCCACCCTCGTGGCGTGCCCGACGTACGACTCGTATCCATACGTCTCGTCGCAAGACGGGCTGATGGACGCCGACGAATGGGCCAAGTACGGCCCCGACCAGGCCGTTGCCGTCGCCATCGGCCGAGCCTTCGGACAGCAGGACGTCGCAGGGGCGATCGAGTACGCCAAGAAATTCCCGCAGGTCGTCGGCATCGAAGCCGACTCCCTCGGCCACCGGTTGGTGGTCTCCTTCGCCGACGGCTGGAAGGCCCAGGTGACGCCGATCACCGATGGGAAGAACGGCGACGAGACCGCAGGGATCTAGGTCGGGCGCCGCCCCGAACGTTGGTCACGGCACGCGACGGCCGGCATCCCAGGGGATGCCGGCCGTCGTGCAGCAGGGAGTGCGTCGGACCGACGTCAGTGACCGCCGTGCGGATCGCCACCGCGGGCCAGTGCCTCGTGATGTGGCCCGTGATGATTGCCGAGCACCATCACGCCGATCGCCCCGAGTCCCCGCAGCCGCGCCACGGCGCGGCCGTCGGTCAGGTCCCGCGCCACCACCGTGAGCCGGGCCCCGCCCGGGATTGGCTCGGCGGAGACCCGCAGGGCGGGATCCCCCCCCATCGCCCCGGCGTGGGCCGTGGTCATCCGCCCGATCGCGGCGGCGGTCTCGGGCTCGCCGGTGAGGTCGGCCCGAAATCCCCCGGGGATTTCGGTGGTGACGATCCGGCTGCGCAGGGTCACCAGGTCCATGTCGACCAGGTGGAGCCGCAGCCGTTCGAGGCTCACCATCGACCAATCGGTCATCGGGTCGGCCTCGAGCCGGGCGACGATCTCGGCGATCGCCCCGAAGGCCGCCTGCCCCGGTGAAACAGGGGCCGTCGTCGCGGCGTCGGTGGTATGGACCATCCCCTCCACATGTTCGTGGGCCTGTCCGGCGAGAGGCGCACTCAGGAGGGCGATCAGGGTGGCGGTGCGGGTCAGGTGGCGCATGGGGGACTCCAAGGTGGGGGGCATTCGTACCCGCGTCGGCATCCGGGCTCGGCGGGATAGTATCGCCCCCATCGGGCACCACGAAGGGACCAAAGTCCCGGAAGAGGGAGGAGGCATGCGAGTGCGACACACGCAGGTGACGGCACCACCGACACCACCGTCCGGGGTTCGTGCGGCCTTCGAGGCCCACGGCGTTGCCCGGCGACTGCACCGTGGTACCCGGCTCTTCCGCGCCGGCGACCCCGTGCCGGGGCTGCACCTGGTCATCGGTGGGCACCTCCGCATCCTGCGCGAGGGGTCCCGCCCGATGGTGGTCCATCACGAGGGCCCCGGAGGGATGCTCGGGGAGACGG
>JAHEFN010000097.1 GCA_024640185.1 Gemmatimonadota bacterium
CGGTGGCGACCGCCCTCGTGCTGATCCCGGCCGTGGCGCGCGCCGGCATCGACAAGGGCGGCTGGGGATGGCTCTCGCGTGGCTACGACTGGAGCGTCCGCGGCGTGTTGCGGGGCCGCTTCGTGGTGATCACCCTCACCGTGGTGGCGATCGGCGTCCTCACCTGGGGCTTCATCACCGAGGTGCCCCGCTCGAGCTGGGGGGGATTCTACGGCGATCGCCGCGAGCAGGTCTCGGCCAACGTCCGCTTCCCGAAGGGCTCCGACCCCGACCAGGTCGAGGCCCTGGTGGCCGAGCTCGAGAGCGTCGCGGTCGGGCGGGACGGCGTCGCGATCGTCCGGGCGCAGGGCTCCTCGCTGGGTGGCAACCTGGTGGTCGAGTTCACGCCCGAGGGGGGCCGCTCCGAGATGCCGTGGGTGATCGCCGACGAACTGACCCAGCGCGCCGTGCTGGTCGGCGGCGCCGAGGGGGTCAGCGTCCAGCCCCCCGAGGGCCAGGGCTACTACGGCGGCTCCGGCGGCAGCGGCGGCGGCTCCCGGCGGATCAAGATCCTCGGCTACTCGTTCGAGGGAGTCCGCCAGCTGGCCCTCGACCTCCAGCGGCGCCTGGAGCAGATCCCGAGGGTCCGCGACGTCAACATCAACGCCGCCTCGTTCTTCGGGAACCAGAAGCAGGTCCTGATCGCGCTCCAGCCCGACCGCCAGCGCCTCGGGCAGGTCGGCGCGACGGCGCAGGACTTCGCGTCCACCCTGCAGCGCGAGGTCGCCGGTGGCGACTCGCCGGGCACCATCGAGATCGGGGACGAGGACCTCCCGGTCGCGGTCCGGGCCCTCAATGTCCGCAACCGGCAGCTGCGCGACCTGCAGCAGGCGAACGTGAGCAACCCGCGGCGGGCCCCGATCCAGCTCGAGGACGTCTCCACCGTCGACGAGGTCGACGGCCTCGCCGAGATCCAGCGCGAGGACCAGCAGTACCTGCGCATCGTCTCCTACGACTTCCGGGGCCCCACCAAGCTCGCCGACCGGACCCACACGGCCTTCATGGCGACCATTGCCGCCCCCTCGGGCTACACCGTCGAGGACAGCAAGTACGAGTGGGACGACGACCACTCCCAGCGGGGCCTCTACCTCGTCTTCGGCATCGGGGTGCTGCTGGTGCTGCTGGCGGTGGCGCTGGTCTTCGACTCCTGGTGGGCGTCCCTGATGGTCTTCCTCTCGCTGCCGATGGCGCTCGGCGGCGTCGTGGCGGCCTTCTGGTTCACCGACACCGCCTTCACCCGCGAGGCGGCGGTGGGGGTGATCCTGGTCGTCGGCCTCGCGGTCAACCAGGCGATCCTGATGATCGACGCGGTGCTGGTGGCCAAGCGGCGCCACGGTGGGCGGGCCACCGGGGCGGACGTGGTCCACGCCGCCCGGGACCGGGCCGGGATGATCATCCTGGTCACCCTCACGACGGTCGCCTCGCTGGTCCCGATGGCCTGGGGAAGCGCCACGACGACGCTCTTCGGCGCCATCGCCCTGGCGACGGCCGGGGGGATCACCGCCGGCACCCTCGCGGCGCTCTGGCTGCTGCCCCCCGTCCTGGTCGGCACCCTGCGGTTCTCGGCCCTCCCGGTGCGGCCCCACGGCGCCCGGATGCGGCGGATCGCGCGGCGCCTGCTCCACCTGCCGGGGTCGCGGGGATAGGGACGGGAGGGGGCCGGATTGGACCTGGCGGGGAGCCCCCGGGAACCGCCGCCGCCGCCCCGCACTAACTCCTTGAAACACAACATCTTGCAGGGCGTCCTTCCGGTTGCTCTGGCGCCCCCGATCGGGCTATATTTCGGGATTCCCGCTTGCCCCAGTTCCAGGGCCGTCTTTCCCCCAATCCCGGACCCCGATGACCGCCCCGAATTCCCGTGAACGGATCGTTCCCCGGCTGATCGAGGACGAGCTCCAGCAGTCGTTCATCAACTACTCGATGAGCGTCATCGTCTCGCGTGCCCTGCCCGACGTGCGCGACGGCCTCAAGCCGGTGCATCGCCGGATCCTCTACGCGATGAACGAGCTCGGGCTGCTCCCCAACCGGGCGTTCAAGAAGTCGGCGACCGTCGTCGGCGACGTGCTCGGCAAGTACCACCCGCATGGCGACCAGTCGGTCTATGACGCCCTCGTGCGGATGGTGCAGAGCTTCTCGCTCCGGTATCCGCTGGTTGACGGCCAGGGCAACTTCGGCTCCGTCGACGGCGATCCGGCGGCGGCCTACCGATACACCGAGTCGCGCCTCACGCGGATCGCGCTCGAGATGCTGGCGGACATCGACAAGGACACCGTCGCCTACCAGCCGAACTTCGACGACCAGCGGGAGGAGCCCACCGTCCTTCCGGCCCGGATCCCGAACCTGCTGATCAACGGGTCGAGCGGCATCGCCGTCGGCATGGCGACCAACATCCCGCCGCACAACCTCCGCGAGGTGGCCTCGGCCATCGAGATGCTGGTGGCCTCCCCCGACGCCTCGGTCGACGACCTGCAGCGGCACGTCAAGGGTCCGGACTTCCCGACCGGCGGCTACATCTACGGTGAGCAGGGCATCCGCGAGGCGTACGAGACCGGCCGCGGCAAGGTGATCATGCGGGCGCGGGTGCAGGTCGAGGAGAACGAGCGCACCGGCAAGAACGCGATCATCATCACCGAGCTGCCCTACCAGGTGAACAAGGCGACGTTGCACTCGTCGATCGTCGACCTCGCCACCAACAAGAAGATCGAGGGGATCACCGGCGTCCGCGACGAGTCCGACAAGGACGGCATGCGGCTCGTCATCGAGCTCAAGCGCGATGCGATGGCCCAGGTGGTGCTCAACCAGCTCTACAAGCACACCTCGATGCAGTCCACGTTCGGGGTGATCAACCTCGCCCTGGTGGACGGTGCCCCGCAGGTCATGCCGCTCCGCGACATGCTGCAGCACTTCATCGACCACCGGCACGAGATCATCGTCCGGCGGACCGAGTTCGACCTCGCCGAGGCCCGCAAGCGGGAGCACATCCTCGAGGGCCTCAAGATCGCCGTCGACAACATCGACGAGGTGATCAAGATCATCCGGGGCTCGAGCGACTCGTCCCAGGCCGGGGAGCGCCTCCGCGAGCGGTTCGGGTTCACGGAGACCCAGGCCGACGCGATCCTCAACATGCGGCTCGCGAAGCTCACCGGGCTGGAGATCGAGAAGCTCGAGGCGGAGCTGGCCGAGGTCCGGACCATGATCGCCGAGTTCGAGTCGATCCTCGCCTCGCGCCCGAAGCGGATGGGGATCCTCGTCGACGAGATCCGCGAGGTGGCGGCAACCTACGGTGACGACCGTCGCACCGAGATCCTCCGCGACCAGGGCGAGTTCTCGGTCGAGGACCTGATCGCCGAGGAGGACATGGTCATCACCATCTCCCACACCGGCTACATCAAGCGGATCCCGATCACCACCTACCGGCGCCAGCGTCGGGGTGGACGCGGGCTCACCGGGATGGACACCAAGGACACCGAC
This sequence comes from Gemmatimonadota bacterium, assembly GCA_024640185.1. Lineage (GTDB taxonomy): Bacteria > Gemmatimonadota > Gemmatimonadetes > Gemmatimonadales > GWC2-71-9 > Palsa-1233. Next base: position 3,511 of record JAHEFN010000097.1, read on the forward strand.
TGGGTCGAGCACCTCTTCATCGCCTCGACCCACGACTACCTGCTCTTCTTCTCGGATCGCGGCACGCTCTACTGGCTCAAGGTGCACGAGATCCCGCAGGGGGGTCGCGCCGCCCGCGGCAAGCCGGTCGTCAACTGCATCAACATCCGCGAGGGCGAGCGGGTGGCCGCCCTCGTCCCGGCCCGCACCTTCGGCGACGACGAGTGGCTGATGTTCGCGACCCGCAAGGGCACCGTGAAGAAGACCGTGCTCTCGGCCTACGGGAACGTCCGGTCGGTGGGCATCAATGCGATCAACATCGACGACGACGACGAACTGATCGAGGTCTCGCGCACCCACGGCAGTGACGACGTCGTGCTCGCCACCCACCACGGCCAGAGCATCCGCTTCCACGAGAGCGACGTGCGCGAGATGGGCCGCGCCACCAGCGGGGTGAAGGGCATCACCCTCGGCGAGGACGACTACGTCATCGCCATGGTGGTCGTCCGCGAGCGAGCCGAGCTGCTGGCGGTGAGCGAGAAGGGCATCGGCAAGCGCTCGATGATCGCCGACTACCGCGTCCAGCGGCGCGGCGGCAAGGGGATCATCACGATGCAGCGGACGGCCAAGACCGGCGGCCTCGTGACCCTCAAGGCGGTCTTCCCCGAGGAGGAGCTGATGATGATCACCAAGGGGGGGATCATCATCCGCTGCCCGGTGCAGGGCATCCGCGTGAGTGGCCGGAACACCCAGGGGGTCAAGCTGATGAACCTGGAGTCCGGCGACCGGATCATCGACGTCGCCCGCGTCCAGAAGGAGGACGACGACGACACCACCGATGGCGACGGGCTCGACGGGGACGAGGGCGACTTCGACGAGGGTGATGCGGCCGAGGCCGAGTCCGAGGCCGGCTCCTGAGTCACGACGCCGGTGAGCCGGTGCGGGCCGGTTCCGCCGAGGACCTGGCCCGTGCCCACGCCGGCCTGGCCGGCATCGCCGTCCGCACGCCGCTGGTGCCCGTCGACGGCTTCGAGCACCCGGTCCGGTTGAAGGCGGAGTATCTCCAGCCGATCGGGGCGTTCAAGATCCGCGGTGCCTGGACGGCGCTCTCAAGGCTCGATCCCGCCGTGCGCGCCCGGGGGGTGGTGACCTCCTCCAGCGGCAACCACGGCTACGGACTCGCCTGGGCCGCCCACCGCCTCGGCGTGCCGGCGATCGTGGTCATGCCGGAATCCACCCCCAGGGTCAAGCAGGACAACATCCGCGCCGTCGGCGGCATCGTGCACCTGGTCGGGCGGACCCGCGGCCCCGAGCAATACGCCGAGGCCGAGCAGATCGCGCGCCGCGAGGACCGGACCCTGGTGCCCCCGTTCGACCACCCCGATGTCATGGCCGGACAGGCCACCTGCGCCCTCGAGATCCTCGAGGACTGGCCCGACGTGGCCGCCATCGTGGTGCCCACCGGTGGCGGAGGCTTGCTGGCAGGCACCTGTCTGGCCATCCGCACCTCGGCCCGCCCGGTCCGGATCGTCGGCGTGGAACCCGAACAGATCCCGAAACTTTCCGCCGCCATGGAAGCCGGATCGCCGGTGGAGCTCTCCGGTGGCACGAGCTTGGCAGATGGAATGCTCACCCGGTCGATCGGGACACTCACCTGGCCGATCATCGCACCGATGATTCGCCAGGCGGTCCGCGTCTCCGATGATGATATCCGTGCCGCACTTCGCTGGCTCGGGGCCCGGGGAATCAGGGTCGAACCCTCAGGTGCCACCTCCGTGGCGGCACTACTGAGTGGCAAGTTGACGCTGTCAGGGCCCACCGCCCTGATCGTCACTGGCGGCAACATCGACCCCGATCGATACGACGACCTGGTGGCGTAGATGTCGCTGAATCCCCGACTCCTCATCGCGACCGAGGATATCGCGCTCGCCCGGACCCTGTCCTGGGTGCTGAAGGAGAACGGGTACGATGTCGTCACGGCGACCGAGTCGCTCCAGCTCTCGGAGCGGCTCGAGCAGGAGGAGTACGACCTGCTCGTGTTCGATGTCGCCCGCGGCAAGCCGTCGAACCTCGCCCGCCTCGAGTCGGTCCGCGAGCATGGCGGCCACCGGGACACCCCGCTGCTGGTGCTGGCGGACCAGGAGTTCGCCGCGGATGCGCTCGACCCGTTCGGGTTGGGCGGTGCCGACCTGGTCCAGCGACCCTACCGGGTCCGGGAGCTCCTTGCCCGCATCAAGGCGCACCTGCGCGTCGGCCGCGAACTGAACCGCGCCAGGGCCGAGGCCCGCTCGCGGAGCGAGCTGGTGGCCATCCTCAAGGAGGTCACCGTCGCGCACGACCCCGAGGAGATCTACCAGATCCTCGTCCGTCGCGTGGCCCAGGGACTCCGGATCCCCCGCTGCTCGGTGGTGCTGGCCGAACCGGGTGCCGCCGAGGGCACCGTCGTCGCCGCGTTCGAGAACCCGACCCTGCGCGACCTGCGGGTCGACCTCGCCCGGTACCCCGAGATTCGCGAAGCGCTCGCCACCGGTGAGACCGTGATGGTCGATGACGTGCAGAACCACCCGCTCTACGCCGATGTCCGCACCATCTGGGGCAGCGAGATGCAACCCTCGGTCACGCGGTCAGTGATCGCCCTGCCGTTCCCACTCCGGGGCAGCGCGGCGGGCGTGTTCTTCCTGCGCACCACCGACGATGACCCGCCCCTCAACCGCTCGGACCTCGGCTTCGCGGAGCAGGTCATCGAGGCGTCGATGACCGCCCTCGAGAAGGCCTACGACCTGCGCGAGGCACAGGGCGGCACCGAACTCCGCCAGCTCGCCGACAGCGACCCGCTGACCGGGATTCCCAATCGCCGGGTCTTCGATGCCCGGATCCAGGACGAGCTCGACCGCGCCCGCCGGTACGACCAGGTCGTGACCGTGGTGCTGATCGACATCGACGACTTCAAGCGCATCAACGACACCTTCGGGCACCAGGTCGGTGACACCGTCCTCAAGCAGCTCGCCGTGCTGCTCAAGCGGGAACTCCGGACCATGGACTTCCTGGCCAGGATCGGCGGCGAGGAGTTCGTCATCATCCTGCCCGAGACGGGAGGGACCGGCGCGCGGCTGTTTGCCGACCGGATCCTCCGACGGGTCGGCCAGCACAACTTCGGTGACGCCAGTGCGGAAGTCTGGGTGACCGCGAGTGCCGGCCTCGCCACCTTCCCCGATGAGCGGGTCGAGGATCGGGAGTCGCTGCTGCGGCTCGCCGACGAGAACCTCTACCGCGCCAAGCACGCCGGGCGGAATCGCTACCGGGACTAGGCGCCAGCCGTGCGCCGCGACAGCAGGGCATAGACGGGCAACCCCACCAGCATCACCCAGCTTCCGGTGAGCGCGGATCGCCAGTCGGTGACGAAGCCATTGAGCACCATGGCGCTTGCGATCACCACGAAGAAGGCGGGGACGAGGGGGTACCCTGGCGTCCGGAACGGCCGTGACATGGCCGGGCGCGACCGCCGAAGCCGGAAGAATCCGATCCCACACAGCAGGTAGAACGGCCAGGACCCCAGCACGTACCCATGCACGAGGGTCTCGAACGACTCCCCCCAGAGATACCCGATCGCCAGGAGGGTGCCGAACGCCACCGACAGGTGTGGCGTGTCCCAGGCCGGATGCACCGCCGTCAGCCAGCGCAGGCGCGGCACGTCGCTGCCGACGGCGAAGGGCAGGCGGGGTGCGGTGAGCATCGAACCCGCCAACGAACCGAGCACCGAGATCACCACCACCAGGGCGACGAACCGCCCGCCCCAGGCTCCGAGTTGTGCCTCGGCTGCCGTGGCCGCGACCGCGGGTGAGTTCGCGATGGTGGCCATCGGGATGGCGCCGAGGTAGGCGAGGTTCACCAGGAGGAACAACCCGATCACGAAGGCCACACCGCCCAGGAGGACGCGTGGCATCACCCGCTCCGCGTCGCGGACCTCGCCGGTGATGTAGGTCGTGGATCCCCACCCGGAGTAGCTGTAGACCACCGTCAGCATCGCGACCCCGAATCCCCGCCAGGTCCCGAGGATCGTGTCCTGCCCGGCGTGGATCGTCCCGGTCGCGGTCCACGGCGCCGCCGCCAGGAGCAGCAACACCGCCAACCCGGCGAGGAGGCCGACCTTCACGGCCGAGATGCCGGCCGTGAGGTTCGCACTCCCGAGGGTCGAGCGCATGTTCAGGATCGCCAGTGCCACCAGCAGCACGGCCGCAGCCAGGTGTTGGTGGCCGCCGATGGCGGGGATCAGTGCCCCGACATAGCCCACCAGCAGGAGGGCACGGACCCCGAGCGAGACCGGGCGAAGAAACAGCACGTTGCCGAGCGCATACGTGAACGCCACCGCCGGGTGGATCGATTCCCGGAGGTAGACGTACCGCCCCCCGGTGTG
>JAHEFN010000379.1 GCA_024640185.1 Gemmatimonadota bacterium
GCCCGTGGTGGTTACTCGCGATCCGGGTGTGGCGGCTTCGACCGGCAACCCCCGCGCCTGGAACGCCGCGCTCATCGCATCGGCATCGTCGGCCTGGGCTGCCCATCCGGCTGGGGTCAACTCGCGAAAGCCGGCGTACATCTCGACGGTCTCGGGGCCCCGCTCATCGGCCGGGTTGGGGGCGAGCAGTTCGAGGTAGGTCCGTGGCCCCAGTGCGATGAGCGCGTTCTGGGTGCCGCGCCCCGGGTGGGTCCCGCCGAAGGTGGCCGTCACCCCGGTCGCCGCGCGGAGCAGCTCGATCCCCCGCTCGAGCGAGTCCACCGCCACGATGATGTGGTCCACCGAGCCCACGCCGGCCGCGTGGGCCGCCGCGACATCGGGGGTGGCCGTGGTCTCGTCCGGCGGAGCGTCGGCCGTGCACGCGGTCGCGAGAGCCACCAGCAGCGTGGCGGTGAGTGCTCGGGTGGAGTGATGGGTCATTCGTGGCTCCGGGGAAGGGGACCGTAGAGGATAGCCCGTTCTGCCGATACGGGGGACCACCGTGGTCTCAACGACGAGGGCCGGCTCCCCACCCTGGGAAGCCGGCCCTCGTATCACAGCTACAAGGTGGTGCTATCTGGGGGAAGCGTCCGTATTCCGGTCGCCGGTGCCGCAGCTCGGCCACTCGGCTGCGTTGCCCTCACGGTCGGTCATCGGCTTGACCTCGTGCGAGAGCATCTCCGGATCCTGGTCGGCCATGTAGGCGAGCATCGCCACCAGGGTCGCGTTGTTCTGCAGATCTTCGGCGATCAGCTTGTCGTAGGTGTCGCGGTTGGTGTGCCAGGTGGTGCTGCCGTAGTCCCAGCTCAGCGCTCCCAGCCCGTAGACCGGCGCCTTCATGCACTGGAACGACGCGTGGTCGGTGCCGCCCGTCGCCGGGTTGCCGACGCCACCCATCCGAATCTGCCCCGTCATCGATGACGGCAACTCGATCAGGTAGCGGGTCAGGGCGTCGAGCCCGGCTGGGAACGGTCCGGGGCTGACACTGACGACCCGGCCGGTGCCGTTGTCCTGATTGAAGCCGGCGTGGACCCTCCCGACCATCTCCGGGTGATCGGCGACCCAGGCGCGCGACCCGTTGAGCCCCTGCTCCTCGCCGCCCCAATGGCCGATGATGATCGTCCGCTTCGGGTTGGGGTAGACTTTCTTGAGGATCCGGGCAGCCTCGAGCATGGTGATCGTACCGGTGCCATTGTCGGTGCCACCCGAGCCGCCGTCCCAGGAGTCGTAGTGGGCCGAGAAGACGATGTACTCATTGGGCTTCTCGGTGCCGGGGATCGTGGCGATCACATTGTGGACCGGCTGCTCGCCGAGGTTCTCCGACTGTGCATAGAGCCGCACGGTCGGGTGCTGACCATTGGCAGCCAGTCGATAGAGGAGGTTGTAGTCCTCACAGGTGACGTTGAGGGTCGGCACGTTGTCGGCGTCCTTGGGCGAGCCAAAGATCTTTTCCATCCCCGGGTAGTTCGACCAGGAGTTGGTCAGCATCCCGGCCACGCCGAGTTGCTTGGGCCAGACCTTGGGGTTGCCGCCGAAGGCCATCCGCTGACGGTAGTCGGCTCGCGCCGCGGCCCGGTCGGCATTGATGCGAGCCACCGTCGCCTCGGTCCCGAACTCCTGCACCTGGGCCGGCATCCGGCAGGTCGGCTGCGCCTCGGAGCCGAGGACAAACTTGCCGCGGGCGGTGGGGGCCCAGCTGGCCCACATGTCGCGTTCGGCCGGCAGCAGGATCGCCTCGGCCTCGACCCAACGGCCATTGGTGCTCGGGCTCCAGGCCAACATCGTCGCCTCGAGGGTCCGAAGCCGCGGAGTGACCAGGTCCATGTGCGTCGGGCCGCGGACCCACTTCATCCACGTGCCATACTGCTGTTGCTCAGCGGCAATCCCCCACGAGGCGTACGTCTGGATCAGCCAACGTTGGCCGGCATCAAAGCGGTCGGAGTTGGTGAGCCGGGGGCCGATCGAGTCGAGGAGCACCTGTGCCAGCGACATCGCCTGGCCGCGCTCCATCCCTTCCTCGTACATCTGCTGGATGACCGGGTTGGCCACCGGGGCCGATCGGACGTAGAGGGTGCTGTCGATGCGGGTGCCGAAGCCACCGGGACGCTGGGCGGCGAGCGTCGACGAGCCGGCGACGAGCAGGGTGACCGCGACGGCCGCTGCAGAGAGAGAACGCAACATGCATGGTCTCCAGGAGAGTGATTCGTACAGGGGGAACCCAACCTTGCTATCGTTCCGTACGTAATGATACAGGAACTGGTTGCCG
>JAHEFN010000380.1 GCA_024640185.1 Gemmatimonadota bacterium
TGTCGAGACCCCCAGCAGGGATCCGGAACAGCGATCTGACTGGCGGTTGGGATCGAAGTCGCTGGCGGTGAAGAGGCCATGCTCGAGATTGTCGATGCCCAGCGCGACCGCCTCCTGGAAGGAGACCGAACAGAGGTGGCCGGTGACCTTCATCCCCCGCTTGTGCGCCTCGTCGATGGCGGCCTTGAGATCCTCACCCTTGATCGAGGTGTACGACTTGAGCCAGGTGGCACCCTCCTCACCCCAGTAGGCCACGAACCGCCGGGCCTGCTCGGGCGAACCGATCTCCGCCATGTACCCACCGTTGCCGGACCCGGTGAAGTAGGGTGCCGTGATGTGGATCCGGGGACCCGGTGCATCGCCGCGGTCGATTTGGGCCTTGGCGTTGATGTCCTGATACGGTGCGTTGCTGCCGGTGGTGCGGACCGTGGTCACTCCGCTGGCCAGGTAGAGGCGAGTCGAGGTGTAGGTCGCCGCCACCCGACGCCCACCCGGGGCGGTGTAGAACAGGTGGTCGTGCAGGCCGACGATCCCGGGGATCACGGTGTGACCGCTGAAGTCGGTGATGCGTGCCCCAGGGGGAATCGTGGTACTCGCCGTCGGACCCACCGCCGCGATCCGGCCGTCGCGGATCACGATCGTCTGGCCCATGGTCGGTGAAGCTCCGGTCCCATCGATGATGGTGACATTGGTCAGCGCCAGGACGGGCTCGCCATAGGCGACATAGTTGTCGCGGACTGCCGTCGACAGCTGGTCGGTCCGCTGGGCCCCGAGAGGGGTGACGAGGACGGCCAGCGCAAAGAGCATACAGGGACCTCGGAGCATCACTCCTCCACCGTGAATGTGGTCATCATGCCGGCTTCAACATGCTCCGCGATGTGACAATGAAGCATCCAGCGACCGGGGTTGGTGAACTCGACGAGAATGTCGATCGTGCCGCCGGCGGGCAAGAGGACGGTGTCCTTCCATCCCCGGACCGTGGGCGGTTGGCCATTGACCGCCAGGACGACGAATCGCTGACCGTGAACGTGAATCGGGTGCTGCATGGCGTGGAGACTCGGGCGCAGGTTCACCAAGCGGATCACCCGGCGATCGCCCCGGCGCACCGTGAAGCTCGCGGCGCTGTTCTCGCCACCGGTCGCAGCGTTGCGAACGAACCAGGAGACCTGGGAGACGGTACTGGCCCAGTTCATCATCGGCATCGTCCCGGTCCACTCCGCCGGGTGGAAGTACGCGGAGTCGAGCAGCATGAGCCGTTCGGTCACGAACGGCAGGTCGCGGGTCCGCAAGCCGAATTCGAGGGTCAGGTCGGGGCCGACGCGCTCGAGATCGGCCCGACCGAGCTCGGGGAGCTGGGTGTCCTGATCACCGGAATCGGCGATCAGCACGGTGGCTGGCGGTACCATCTCCCCGACTCGCTCATCGATCACGCCGATGGTGTCCACGACTTGGGAGAATCGGGCCATGAAGTGGTCGAGTGAGCGGACCCGATTGGTGAGGGTCCATGGGCCCCCTGCTCCGAACGTCACGTCGACGGCATAGCGCTCTGCCGGGGCGATCACCAGCGACCCGATCGCGACCTGCGGCGTGACGGGACCGAGATCGCCGGCCACCAATCGCATCGTCGCGTTGCTGATGGAGAGGTTGAAGGTCCGCGTGTTGGCGGCATTGGTGAACCAGAGCCGGACCGTGTCACCGACCCGCACCGAATCTCGCCAGCGCGGTTCGCCGTTGACGAGGAGGAGGTTGCCGAAGCGACCCATCAAGGCGTGTGTCGCCTGGCCCTCTCCCCATGGCACCAACCCGGTGTCGTTGACCAACAGGTCATCGAGCAGCAACAACGCCTCGCGCTCCACCGACGGCAGCCCGGCCATGCCACGGACCGCAATGTTGCCTGCCAGCCCAAGGTCCTGCTGCATATCCTCGCGGACATGAGGGTGGTACCAGTACAGCCCGGCATCCGGGAACCGCACCGTGTAGTCGAACCGTCCCCCGGGCGGGACCGGGGCCTGTGACACCGGAGGGGCACCGTCCATCTCCGCGTCGAGCCGGAGTCCGTGCCAGTGCACCGAACTCGGCTGGTCGAGATGATTCTCGAAACGGATGTGGGCCGTGGTGCCCCGCTCGACCCAGAGCAGGGGACCGGGGATCTGTCCGTTGAACCCGAGCATGACGTGACTCGTCCCGTGGATCCGCTTGAGGACCCGGTCGGCCACGAGGGTCAGCGAGTCACCGTCGGACAACGGCACGACCTCTGGTCGTCGTGCCATCTCGAGCGGTCCGCCCTGGTCGGGAAGACGGGCGG
>JAHEFN010000098.1 GCA_024640185.1 Gemmatimonadota bacterium
ACGCCGAGCTCGGGGCCGAAGTCCACGGTCAAGACGTAGCAGGGCTTGTGCGCCTTCGCATTCGGTTCGGCCGTGAGGATCCGGCCGACCCGAATGTCGACGGTCAGGAAATCGTCGAAGGAGATCGGCATCACACCACGAAGTTGAGCAGCCGTCCCGGCACCCAAATCACCTTGCGGACCGTCTTGCCGTCGAGGTGCCGGGCCACCGCCTCGTCGGCACGCGCCGCCACCTCGGCGGTGGCCTGGTCGGCGTCGTTGGCCACGCTGATCGTGCCCCGGGTCTTGCCGCCCACCTGCACCGCGACGGTGACCGTCTCCTCGATCGTGAGGGCCGGATCGAAGGCCGGCCATGTCGAGTCGAAGACCGAGTCGTCATGGCCGAGGCGTTCCCAGCACTCCTCGGCAAAGTGTGGCGCGAACGGCGCGGTCATCTGCACCAGCTCCCCGATCAGCTTCGGTTCGGCGCACTGGCAGTCGCGGAGCGCGTTGACAAGCTCCATCAGGGCCGCAATGGCCGTGTTGTAGTGCAACGCCTCGAGGTCCTCGCTCACCCGCTGCTTGACCTGATGCCACTTGGTGAGCACATCGCGACGAATCTCACCGTCCCGGGAATCGGGGTCGGTCGCGAGGGTGACCAGGTCCCAGACCTTGTCGAGGAACCGACGAGGGCCACTGATGCCGGCATCGCGGAAGTCACCACCCTCCTGGAACGGCCCGAGGAACATCAGGTAGGTCCGGAAGGTGTCGGCACCCCACTTGTCGATGTACTCGTCGGGAATCACCACGTTGCCGCGGGACTTCGACATCTTGGCGCCGTCCTTCACGATCAGGCCATGGGCCCGGAACTTCCGGAACGGCTCCTCAAAGTCGAGGTGGCCGGCATCCTTGAGGGCCATCGTGACGAATCGGGAGTAGAGCAGGTGGAGCACGGCGTGTTCGTTGCCGCCGATATAGCTCGCCACCGGCAGCCAGCGTCGGGTCAGGTCGGCGTCGAACGGTCGGTCGTCCATCCCGCTGCTCGGGTAGCGCAGGAAGTACCAGGCGGAGTCGAGGAAGGTGTCCGACACGTCGGTCTCGCGACGCGCCCGGGCGCCACAGCTCGGGCATGACGTGAAGTACCACTCCTCATGGCGAGCGAGCGGCGAGATACCCGAATCATCGGGGCGGAAGTCCTCGATCTGGGGCAACTCAACCGGCAGTTGGTCCTCAGGGACCGGCACCGGACCGCAGCCGTCGCAGTAGATGATCGGAATCGGCGGACCCCAGTATCGCTGGCGCGAGATGCACCAGTCGTACAGCCGGAACTGGACCTGTCCGGTGCCGTGACCCTCGGTCTCGAGCCAGTCGATGATCCGTGCCTTGGCCTCCGGCACCGTCAGGCCATCAAAGGCGCCGGAATGGACCAGTCGGCCGGCGATGTTGTCGACGAAGGCCTCGTCCAGCGGGGTGTCAGCGGACTCCCCCTCTCCGGCAACAACGCGAGTGATCGCCATGCCGAACTTCGTCGCGAAGGCGAAGTCGCGCTCGTCGTGGCCCGGCACGGCCATGATCGCCCCGGTGCCATAGTCCATCAACACATAATCGGCGATCCAGATCGGGATGGCGTCACCCGTGGCGGGGTTGATCGCCATCGCACCGGTCGGCACGCCGGTCTTCTCCTTGTCGCCAACCTTGCGCGAAACGAGGTCCTTGGCCGCGGCGTCCCCGCGATAGCGCTCTACCGCGTCGCGTTGGGCGTCGGTGGTGATCTGTGCGACCAGCGGATGCTCCGGAGCCAGCACCATGAAGGTTGCCCCGAAGAGCGTGTCCGGTCGGGTGGTATAGACCGCGATGGTGGCGTCGTGCCCCTCGACGGCGAAACGGATCTCGGCGCCCTGCGACCGGCCGATCCAGTTCTTCTGGGCGAGGACCGTCGATGGTGACCAGTCCATCGCGGCCGGATCGTCGAGGTTCTCGAGCAGACGACCGGCATAGTCGGTGATCCGGAAGTACCACTGCTCCAACACCCGCTGCTCGACCACGCTGCCGCAACGCTCACAGGCCCCTGCGATCACCTGTTCGTTGGCGAGCACCGTCTTGCAGCCCGGGCACCAGTTGACGACACCCTTCTTCTTGTAGGCGAGTCCCTGCTTGAAGAGTTGCACAAAGATCCACTGCGTCCAGCGGTAGTACTCGCGGTCCGTGGTGGAGAGGACGTGTTCCCAGGAGAACATCCCACCCATCCGCGTCAGCTGGCGGGTGAAGTTGGCGATGTTGCGCGGGATGAGCTCGGCGGGATGGGTGCCGACCTTGATGGCATAGTTCTCGGAGTGGATCCCGAAGGCGTCGAAGCCGATCGGCTCGAAGACATCGAATCCCTGCATCCGCTTGAACCGGCCGAAGACGTCGGCGCCTGTGAAGGCAAAGAGGTTCCCGACATGGAGCCCCTCGGCAGAGGGGTAGGGGAACATCATCAGGTTGTAGAACGGTCGTTCGGCGCCGCCGAGATCGGGCTCGTTGGTGCGCCGTTCGCGCCAACGGTCACGCCACTTGGCTTCGATCTCGGTGGGCTGGTAGGACGGGGTCTCGGGCATCCGGCGAATATAAGAGTGCGGAGAGTCGAGGGAGAGCTTGGTGGGACAGCCAAGAGGCCGGCTCCCTCACGGGATGCCGGCCTCCGGACCGGTAAGGCAGCAGGCCGTGGACCGCTAGCGTCGGAAGGCGCGCCGGTTGTGGAGGTCAAGCTCGAACGGCTCGCCGTTGACGGTCGCCGGTGGGGTGGCCGTGCCGTCGAAGGTGACCACCACCGTGCGGACCACCGGGTCGCCGCCGTCGCGGATCACGGTGTAGACGCGGGTGGTGGTGCCCGAGGTCGGCCAGGGCTCGACGCCCTCCGCCCTGACGGGGATCACCACGTCGACGATGGTGATCTCGGCCTCCATGTCGTAGCTCCGCTCGGGGGAATTGCCCGCGTCACGGAAGCGCTCGATGTCGGCCTGTGCGGTGCCGTTGGCGGTGCGCTCGGTCTCGGTGCCGAGCAGGCCGGTGAAGATCAGGGAGCGATGGCGGTGCGTCTTGGCGCTCCAGGGGCCGCGGTTCACCTCGGCTTCCATCTCGGCCTCGACCTCGATCCGGGCGGTGGTCTCAGCGTCGTACGCCTCTTGGGGGTCATTGGCGCCATCGAAGAACTGGACGGTCCGGGTCACCGTGATCCCGTTGGCGGTGTTGGGCGGACAGGTCCAGCGACCGCCACCAAAGCCGCAGCCGTTGACGTTGCCGGGCCCCTCGGGAGGGGCGAAAAGCCCCGCCCCGACCACCAGGAAGTTGGGCTGGCCATTCATCCCCACCATGATCTCCACGTCATCGGCCACGCCATCAGCAGCGACGGTGGCCACGGCGAGGTTGAAGGAGGCGTCGGTCCCGAGGTCGTTGGGGCCGGTGGTATTGCTGCCGCAGGCCAGGGCTGCCAGGGCCGCCGTAAAGGCGAGTAAGTTGTGGTGGCGCATGGTGTTACCTGCTGTGAAGAGGGTGTGGTGACGGGCCGTCTGTGTCCCGTCCTCACCATGATGACGGCGGGGAGCCTCCGGATGTTAAGTATCGGTCACCTTGGCGGCATTCTTCGCCACCCCACCGGAGATGATGAAGGTCATGTGCTCGCTCCCCTCGGTCGCGACCCGCTCGACCTGGGTCGCGGGGACGAGGAGCAGTTGTCCCGCGAAGTTGTAGCTCTGCGGGATGTAGACCCCCACGTGGTCCGGCAGGCCGAGGCGCGTCACGTCGTCGGCGGTCACGAAGCCGAGGAGCCAGAGGTCGCGCTCGGGATCGAGGCGGACCCGTACCGCCGTGTTGAACCGGCGCTTCTCGCCGGCGAACGCATTCATCAGGTCCTTGGCGGCGGTGTAGAGCAGCCGGACCAGCGGCAGGCGTGCCAGAACCCTGTCGAAGGTGTCGATCGCTGCCCGGGTCACGACGTTGGTGGCGAGCACGCCGATGAGGGTGATCCCCACGATCACGATCAGGAGTCCGACCCCCGGAATCGGCAGGCCGAGCCATGAGTCGATCCAGGTGATTGCCCGCCAGGCAATCCAGACCGTGAGGACGACCGGCAGGGTGATGACCGCGCCGCGAAGGAAATAGGTGGCGATGCGGCGCAGTCCGAGGCGCTCCTCGGCAACGACCAATTGGTCCATCTAGAGCACCTCATCAAGGGTGTCGAGGAGGGCCGTCAGCTGGTCTGGCGTGGCGTCGCCCATGTGTCCAATACGAAACTCCCGGTCCTGCGCGTCGCCGAGGCCGGTGCCGAGTTGCCAGTTCGCGGCAGCCAGCGTCTCGACGAGCTGCGTGGCCGAGCGCTCGGCGAGGACCAGCGTGCTCACGGTGTCGGCCCGAAATGCCGGTGGCGAGAGCAGGGTCAGGTCACGCCGCGAATCGGCCCACGCCGCCATCGTCGCGCCCAGGGCCGCGTGGCGCTGCCAACGAGCCGTGATGCCCTCGAGTGCAATGCGTCCGATCTGCGCCTCGAGTGCATGTACCACCGGCAAGGCCGGGGTCTGGGGGAACACCCCCTCCTGAGCCGCCTCGTGCAGCGCGAGGACATCGAGATAGAGGCCACGGTCTTCGAGGGTCTTGGCCCGCGCCAGGAGTCGGCGACTGGCCACGCCAAAGGCGAGACCCGGTGGCAGCGCCAGTGCCTTGTGCGAGGCGGCCACCACAAAGTCGGCGTCCCAGCTTCCCGGCAGGACCGGCATGCCACCGAACGACCCCACGGCATCGATGATGATGATCGGGTCCCACGCCTGCCGCAGTTCGGCAATCAGGTCGGCAATCGGGGCCACGGCGCCGGTGCTGGTCTCCACGTGGACCAGCGAGACGGCATCCACCGGGGGGCCGTCGAGCATCTCACGGAGCCGCTGGGGGTCGAGGGCTTCTCCCCTGGGGACGTGCAGCCGGACGACCTCCTTGTCGCAGGCCTCGGCGATCCGAGCGAACCGCTCGCCGAAGGTGCCCCCCACGACGGCGAGCAGTCGGTCCTCGACCCCGGAACGGATCCCCGCCTCCATCATCGCGGTGGCACTGCCGGTGGTCAGGAGGACGGGGCGGGTCGTACCGAACAGCTCGCGCAGCCCGGCCTGTACACGGCTGGCCAACGCCGCGCCCGCAGGGCCCCGGTGTCCGATCACCGGTGCCGTCATGCGGGCGGCGACATCGGCATCGACATCGACCGGGCCTGGCAACCAAAACCGGCCAGAGATGCTCACCGAACGGGCTCGAGTCTCGGATTGTCGTGCCATGCCCGCCCGACGCGCGCGCAGGGCTTGCCATCACGTCGCACCACATCGGCCGAGAAGTCGAATCGACCCGCGAACAGCGATGAACCGACGCCGTAGGCATCGACCGGCACGCCAAGCGCCTCGAATTCGCGAATCCGTTGGACGTTGAAGCCACCGGATACCACGATGCGCACATTCTGGTGTCCGGCGGCGTCGAGGGCCTCGCGCACGTTCCAGACCAGCTGCGGGTTCACCCCGGTCGGTCGGAACTGGCCCATCATCGGCAGGACCGAGGCGTCGACGAGCTGTCGCGAGGTGTCGAGGCGAACGCCATAGAGCCGGCCTCCCAGGGCGTCAGCCAGCGCGAGCGAGGTACGCACACAATCGTTCTCGAAGTCGGCCATGCAGACGAGCCGGACGGTGTCGGGCATGTGCTCGGTGAACTTCTGCGCCGCGAGCACGGTGTCGCCTCCGTAGGCTGCGATCATGCCGTGCGGGACGGTGCCGATCGCCTCAGTGCCCCACCAGGAGGCCTGGGCGTCGGTCGACACGCCAATCGCCCCGGCCACATGGGCGGCATAGCCATCCCCCGTCTGGACCATCCAGTGATCATGGCGAGCCGGGAAGAACATCACATCCTTCGGCTTGGCCGCCTCGACCATCCGCCTGGTGTTGGTACCCACCTTGGTGCGCCGGGTCAGCACCCCGAGCATCGGGGTCTCGAGGTGCACGAAGTGGGCAAACGGCCCGGTGATCTCAAGGACCACCTCCCAGGGGACGATGGCGTCGCCGTCATGCAGGGCGCGAACCTCGAGGGCCGACCAGTCCTGGCTGCAGAGCTTGAGAATGGCGATTGCCTCGTCGATGCCACCCAGCAGGGCGTCATGGCGAGTGGAGAGCTGCACCGTGACGGGGACGTCATCGCCGTCACGGCGGAGGACGTCCCTGGTGTGGACGGCGTACTTATCCGAGTAGTACCCGTCACGCATCTTGTCGGCAGGGAGGTTGAAGATCGCGGGATCGAGTCGGGCACGGCGAGGATCGGGCATGATCAAATCTGCTGGAATACCGGGAGATTGGAAGACGTGATGTGTGACGCATCGTGGCGGGGCGACCATGCCGGGGAGGGTTCTCCGGTGGATTTGGTTCCCGATCACGGCGTGCCGCCCTGTCCTGACCCCGATTCTCCTCCTAGATTCCGGCCTTCCCAGAGCCGAGGAGTTCCCCGTGTCCGAGTCGTCGCTCTCCCGCCGGTCCTTTCTCGGTGCTGCCGGTGCGGTTGTCGCCGGGACCGCGATCACGCCGAGTACCGCGGTGGCCGCCCCGTGGGTCTCCCGACGACCGCCGGCCAAGCCGGTCGTGGTGGCAAGCGCGAATGGGATCCGCGGCGTCCAGCGTGCCTTCGACCTGGTCACCGCCGGGAGCGACACCCTCGACGCCATCGTCGAGGGGGTCAAGATCCAGGAGCTCGATCCCAACGACATGTCGGTCGGCTATGGCGGCCTCCCCAACGAGGAGGGCGTCGTCCAACTCGACGCCTCCTGCATGCACGGCCCCTCCAAGCGCGCTGGCGCGGTCGGCGCCCTCGAGGGGATCAAGACCCCGAGCGAGATCGCCCGATTGGTGCTCAAGTACACCAACCACATCATGTTGGTCGGCAAGGATGCCCAGCGGTTCGCCACGTCCTACGGCTACCAGGTGGAGGACCTGCTCACCCCACGGGCTCGGGAGGCCTGGCTCCACTGGCGAGCCAATCGCGGCGCCGGGGACGACTGGCTCGATGTGGCGCGCGATGAACGGCTCTCACTTTCGACGACCGGCACCATCAACATGGACGTCGTGGCCCCCAATGGAGACATCTCGTCGATCACCACCACCAGTGGCTTGTCGTGGAAGATCCCGGGCCGGGTTGGCGACTCGCCGATCATCGGTGCGGGACAGTACTGCGACAACGACGTCGGTGCTGCCGGCTCGACGGGGCGGGGCGAGAGCAACATCATGGTCTGCGGGGCGTTCCTCACCGTGGAGTTCATGCGGCAAGGGATGCACCCCAAGGATGCCGCGCTGGCCACCCTCAAGCGGGTGGTCGAGAAGACCCCACCCCGACTCTTGGGCCCGGATGGTCGTCCGAACTTCGGGCTCAATTTCTACGCCGTGAACAAGGCCGGGGAGTTCGGTGGTGCGGCATTCGGACGTTCGCGATTCGCGGTCTGCGACGAGCAGGGTGCGCGCCTCGTCGATTCGGCAGCGCTGTACGAGTGATGCGACGATCGCTTCTGTCGCTGGCCGCGCTCGCGACCGCCCTCGGTGCCACGCCTCTCGCGGCACAGGATGCGGCCCCATGGCGGCTGTCCTACTTCCCCTATCTCACCGTGACCCCCAATGACGGGCTCATGGGCATCGCCCGGGCCATCTGGGTCCGGCAGGCCGGCTGGGGTGAGCGGATCGTCAACACCAGGTCGGTGGCGGTCGATGCCGGCTACTCGACCCGCGATTCGTGGCTCGGACGGCTCACCTACGCCAATCCCACCCTGGCCGACGGCTGGCGCCTGAAGGCGATGGCGGATGTCGGCCA
>JAHEFN010000099.1 GCA_024640185.1 Gemmatimonadota bacterium
TGCGGGAACTCGTCGCCATCCCCTCGGTGAGTGGCGATGAGCTGCCCGCGGCCGAGTTCGTCGAGCTGACGGCGCGTCGGCTCGGCCTCGATGTGGTGCGCGACGAGACCAGTGTCCGCGTCGCGGTCGGTGATGAGGCCGCCGGACCGACACTCGCGTTGGCCACCCACCTCGATGTCGTCCCTCCAGGTGAGGGCTGGACCCGGGACCCCTTCGTCCCGGTGATCGAGGGCGACCTCCTCTTCGGTCGGGGCAGTGGAGATGCCAAGGCTTCGGTCGCGGCGATGCTCTACGCGCTGGCCGATCTTGCCGGCCGACCGCTTGCCGGCCGCGCCCTCGGGCTCTTCACCTATGGCGAGGAGACACGCCACGCCACGATGCCGATGGCGATGGAGCGGGCTGGTCGTCTCGATGCCGCCCTGGTGGGCGAGCCGACCAACCTCCAGTTGGCGGTGGCACAGCGGGGCCTCATGATGGTCGATCTCCTGGCACACGGCGATCAACACCATGCGGGCTACGCCGGAGGCGACGGCTTCGTCAATGCGATCGCGCTGCTTGCCCGGGAGATCGTCAAGCTTGATGGTATCGTGGCCGAGCGCGTCCATCCGGTGCTGGGGATGACGACCGTGACGCCCACGATGCTTGAAGCTGGTGTTTCACGGAACGTCACGCCGCCGATGGCGCGAGCGGTGCTCGACATTCGATCCACCCCGGCGTGGAGCCATGATGAACTGGCCACCGCACTGTCGGAGCGGCTCGAGTGTGAGGTCGTGGTCACCTCGACCCGCCTCGTCCCGAGTGAGACGCCAGCCGGTTCCCGCCTCCTGGCTGCCGCGCAGCGCGTCGCCCCGGACGCCGAGTGTTACGGCTCGCCGACGTGCAGTGACTGGTGTTACCTCCGGCACCTCGACGCCATCAAGGTCGGTCCCGGCACCTCGCGACGCTCGCACACCCCCGATGAGTCGGTGAATCTCTCCGAAGTCACCGCGGCGCGGCAATTCTATGCCCGGGTCGCCGAGGAGTACCTGCGATGAGCAAGCCCGAGACGCTCTGGTCGTCCCGCCAAAGCCCCGACCGGCAGATGCTGGCCTACACGATCGGCGACGATCGCGAGGTCGATGCACGCCTGCTTCGCTGGGATGTCCTCGGCTCCCTTGGCCATCTCGAGGCGCTCGTCGGCGGCGGGGTGATCTCGGCAAGGCAGCATTCGCGGCTGCGACGCGCCCTTCGGGCGGCGCTCGTCGCCATTGAGGATGGGACCCTCACCATCCGGCCGCAGCATGAGGACGGTCACAGTGCGGTGGAGTTGTGGTTGACCAGCACGTTCGGTGACGTCGGCGAACGGCTGCACACCGGGCGCTCGCGCAATGATCAGGTGGCTGTCGACCTGCGCCTCTACCTCAAGGACGCCTCCCTCGGACTGCAGGCCCAGATGCTCGAGGTGGCAGGCTTGCTGCTGGCCTTCGGCAAGCGGCATCGGCGCGTCGTCTGGCCGGGGTACACCCATCAACGGATCGCGATGCCATCATCGGCCGGTGTCTGGGCCGCCGGCTTCGCCGAGCAACTGCTCGACTCGGCGGAGGCGATGGCCGGGATCTGGCCACGGCTTGATCGATCGCCGCTCGGGTCGGCGGCCGGCTACGGTGTGCCGCTCGACCTCGATCGCGAGGCGAGTGCCAAGGCGCTCGGATTCGGTGGGCTCGACCGGGTGGTCACCGGAGTACAGAACGCCCGCGGACAACTCGAGGCCGCGACCCTCTTCTGGTGCCTCGATGCCGCCCATCCGCTGGCGAAACTCTCCGCCGACGTGATCCTCTATTCGAGTGATGAGTTCGGCTGGCTGGTGCTCCCGGAAGAGTTGTCGACGGGCTCCAGTATCATGCCGCAAAAGCGCAATCCCGACCTCTTCGAGTTGACCCGCGCCCGGGCCGCAGCGCTGCAGGGGGATCTGGCCGCGGTGCTGGCGATCCGAGGCGGGTTGCCTGGGGGGTATCATCGCGACTTCCAGCTGCTCAAGGCACCACTCTTTCGTGGGATCGATCGAACCCGCGAGATGCTGGCGATGCTCGCCACCGCGCTGCCGCGACTCGGGGTCGATGCCGAGCGCGCCCGGCAGGGACTTCGCAACGAGGCCCTGGCCACCGACGAGGCGATGCGCCTGGTCGGGGATGGTGCCGCCTTCCGTCGGGCCTATCACGAGGTCGCCTCGCGGGTCAAGCGGGGTGAAGTCCTCCCGACCTTGACCTCAAGGGCAATTCTCGCTGCACGGCCGACCACGGGTGGCCTCGGCAACCCCGGGTTTCGCGAACTCACGGCGCGCCACCGGCAGTTGGCCCGCTGGGGGACCAAGGAGCGGGTCCGCTTCGATCGGGCGATGGCGCGGTTGATCAGCGGGAGGGCCCGATGAGCCTCGACCGCAAGAAGCGCCAGCTCAAGCTCCTCGAGCTGGTCGCGACCAGGCCGATCCAGACCCAGGAGGAGCTTGCCGAGGCGCTGGCCCAGGAAGGGTGGGAGGTCAACCAGTCGTCGATCAGTCGTGACATCTCGCAGCTGGGATTGGTGAAGATCGATGGCGTCTACCGCCGGCCGGCCGCGACGCGATTGGTCCACATTGCCGATCCCAACGAGCGGCGATTGGTCGAGTCGGTGCTGACCGTCGAGACCGCCGGCAGCGCACTGTTGGTGCTCCACACCCCGCCGGGTGAGGCACAGCGGGCGGGCAATGCCCTCGACTTGTTGGCCTGGCCGGAGATCGTGGGCACCATTGCGGGGGATGACACCATCTTCATCGCCGTGGTAGACTCGACCGCACAGCAGGTCCTCCACCGGCGACTGCAGGCGCTCAAGGACGGCACGTCCAGCTGAGCCGCTCGCCGACCCACCGAGCAGCCCCCCGATGAGGTCCCCATGCCGATCGCCCAGGGAATGATCAACGAACTCACCCACGAAGCAGCCACCACCCGCGCCCTCCTCGCGCTGGTCCCCGAGGGGGATGCTGACTGGAAGCCCCATCCCAAGTCGTACTCGATGGGAGATCTGGCGGCCCACATCGCCAACATCTTCCATTGGGGAGTGTCCAGCCTCGAGGCGGGGGAGTTCGACATGGCACCGGTGGATGGACCGGCCTGGGTCCCACCACGGTTCGAGAGTCGCGATGGGGTGATGGCTCGCTTTGATGGGGGTGTCGCGGCGGTTCGAGCGGCGCTGGGCAGGACGAGTGATGAGGCGATGATGGCGGAGTGGCGCCTGCTCAAGGGGGGCGAGGTGATGATGGCCATGCCCCGGGTCGCGGTGATGCGGACATTCATCCTCAATCACCTGATCCATCACCGTGGGCAGTTGAGCGTCTACCTCCGGCTCCGTGATGTGCCGCTGCCGTCGATCTACGGGCCCACGGCCGACACGGCCTGAGTCGACCTAGAGGCCGAGAGCCCCGAGGACCTCGGTGGGGGTGGCACAGACCCGGTCGGCCCCGGCGGCATGGAGTCGCGCCGCGTCGAGCGGACCCCAGCTCACCGCGACGGTCCGGACCCCCGCAGCCCGGCCACTGGCAACGTCATGGTGGGAGTCACCGATGAAGACCGCCTCGTGCGCCTCGACACCGAGGTCGGCAAGGGCGCGGTGCACCGGCTCGGCATGGGGCTTCGGGTTGGTCACATCATCCGACCCCACGATGACCTCGAAGTGCTCCGCAACCCCGATCAGGGCGAGTCCTCGCCGCGCCCCAGCGTTGTTCTTGCTGGTGACGATGCCCATCCGTCGTCCGGCCCGGCCGATGGTCGCGATCATCTCAACGACGCCGGGAAAGGCGCTCACTCGTTCGTCGTGGTGGCCGAGGTTGAACTCGCGGTAGGTGACGATCCAGCGATCGATCTCCGCCCTGTCATCGGTCAATTCGCC
The DNA here is from genome assembly GCA_024640185.1 of Gemmatimonadota bacterium. Taxonomy (GTDB): domain Bacteria; phylum Gemmatimonadota; class Gemmatimonadetes; order Gemmatimonadales; family GWC2-71-9; genus Palsa-1233. Next base: position 3,901 of record JAHEFN010000099.1, read on the forward strand.
GAACACCGTCCAAAGCGGTGTACCGATGCCCTCGACGATCTGTTCTCGCGAGGCGATCGGCAGGCCGTGGACTCGAAAGGTGTGTTGGTAGGAATCGACGATCAGGTCGACCGAGTCGATCAGGGTGCCGTCGAGGTCGAAGAGGACCGTGGTCGGATGTCGCATCCCTCAACCTAGCAGCGCGGCACCGAGGTTCCGATGGTGCCCTGCTGCCAGCCAAGGGGCGAGGGTCTTCACGGTCAATGCCGGGCGGTGATCTCCGCGAGTCGCTCTTCCAGCCCGCTCAAGTGACGCTCGAAGTCTTCCGTGGAAGTCTCGGTGAGGGGGCTGGTGTGCCGGTCGGTCATCATCAGGGAGGCGACCAGGGCGTCAGTGTACCCGACCACGCTCTGGGCGATTCCTCGGTCGATGAGATCATTGAGGCGGAGGAAGACGGCCACGCCCCGTCGGGGCCGCATCGCGGCCACCGAGGCACCGATGTACTTGATCAGCAGGGAGCGGAGCTGCTGGATTTCCTCGACGACCTCTCCTGCAGCGAGACCGCGAGCGGCTGCCGTGCGGCCATAGTGTTCCATCACGCTCGTCCAGAGCTGCTTGGATTCGCGGCGCAGCGGGCCTAGCATTTCGATGAGCGTGTCGATGGCCAGTCGGACTTCCCGTTCAATGAAGACGGCCGGGATGCTGCCGGAGGCATTGCGGGCGGTGAGCCATTCGATCCACTCCGACGCCATGGCATCCTTGGCTTCGGCAATGGCTTTCGCTGTGGCAAGCTGAGTCGAACGGGACGAACGCAACCGTCGCCTCCCTTGAGTGGACCATCAATCGTAACCGGAGCCATGATGCAGCCCAAGCCGATCCTTCCGCCTCGCCTCGTCTCAGGCGCCACCGTGGCGCTGGTGGCCCCCTCCGGACCCCTCCTGGAGCGCGACGACCTCACTCGGGCGAGGGAAATGGTGGAGGCAATGGGGTACCAATCCCGCCTGATGCCTCATGCCGACAGGGTCTACGGCTACCTGGCTGGTCGGGACGATGAACGGATCGCCGACCTCAACGCGGCACTGACCGCCGCCGATGTGGACGCGGTGTGGTGCATTCGTGGCGGCGAGGGCATGAACCGGATCGTGCACCGGCTCGACTTCGACGGGTTTGCCCGTCGCCCCAAGCCCGTGATCGGCTTTTCGGACATCACGGTGTTGCTGCTCTCGCTGTGGACCCGCACCGGCGTGGTCACCTTTCACGGACCGATGGCCCGCTCGCCGATGCCCAACTTCCAGCGCTGGCACTTCGACCGGGTCCTCACCACGCTCGGCGTCCCGGGGACGCTCGGCCGGCCGGCCCCCGCGCCGGAGGTCCTGGTCCCCACAGCCGGGCGGATCTTTCCGCTTCATGGCGGCACCGCCACCGGCCGCCTCGTGGGGGGAAATCTCACCCTGCTCCAGGCCCTGATCGGCACGCCGTATTTCCCGGATCTCACCGGAGCGATCCTCTTCCTCGAGGATGTCAACGAGAGTGTCTACCGGATCGACCGCATCCTGGCGCACCTTCGCCTCGCGGGAGGGCTCGATGGCCTCGCAGGAGTCGCGATCGGTCGGTTCACCGACGTCGGCAGCAACACAGGGTTGGGTCTCGACGAGGTCCTCGACACCTACTTCGGTCCGCTGAATATTCCCGTGGCGGTTGGATTCCCGTTCGGGCACATCGATGACCAGTGGACCCTGCCGATCGGCGTGGAGGCGGAACTCGATGCCGATCGCGGTGAGCTGCGGTTGCTCGAGGCGGCGGTGCGGTAGCCGATGGCCACCCCAACGTTGACCCAGCACGTGTTGCCGGGTGCCCTCGGAGAGATCCTCGTCGATGTGCGGGCCGGATCACGCACCGCCGCACAACCCGCGGTGCTTCTGCTGCACGGATTCAAGGGCTTCAAGGACTTCGCCTTCCTGCCGGTGCTGGCTGACCGACTGGCCCGTGAGGGCTTCCTCGCCATCACCGTCTCGGTGAGTGGCTGCGGTGTCGATGGATCGGGCGAGTTCTCACGACTCGAACGATTCGCGCACAACACCTACTCCAAGGAACTCGACGATCTCCACGTGGTCGTGGCAGCCCTTCAGCGTGGCGACCTCGCCACGGCCGCTCCTTCGAGCCTCGGCGTGCTGGGGCACTCGCGTGGCGGCGGGATGGCTGTGTTGCTCGCTCGCGAGATCGAGGCACTTGCCGCGGTGGTGACCTGGAACGCGATCGGTCGGGCGAGACGGCACACCGATCGGGAACTCGCTGCCTGGCGCGCGGCCGGGACCATCCAGATCCCGCACGCGAGACTCAAGATCCGCCTGCCACTGTCGTTCGACGTCGCCGCGGATTGCCTGGCGAAGGAGCATGGCAGGCTCGATATCCCCGCTGCGGCGAGCGGCCTGGCCCGCCCCTGGCTCCAGGTGCACGGTACCGACGACGAGACGGTGCCTTTCGCCGAGGCGGAGGAGCTCGCTGGGGTTGCCGGAACCGGTCATGAGCTGCTCGCCATTGAGGGCGGCGCTCACACCTTCGGTGCCAATCATCCGTGGCAGGGAAGCACCGCACATTTCGATCAGGCACTCGAGGCCTCGGTCGCCTTTCTTGGCCGACATCTCGACTAGGCGCCGATCGTGACACGGCTCCGCCGACTTGCAACTGCCCTGGCCGAGCGCCGACCCCGCGAGGTCATCGACCCGACCCGGGGCGAGGCCGCGGTGGGGCTCTTCTTGGTGCCCGATCCGGATCGGTTGTTGTTGATCCAGCGCGCGGTCCGTCGTGGCGATCCGTGGTCCGGACAACTGGCGCTGCCCGGAGGGCGGCGTGAGCCGCAGGATGCCGATCTCCTCGACACGGCGGTTCGCGAGACGGCGGAGGAGGTCGGCTTTCGGGTGTCGGCACGATCACCGGCCCTGCAACTCGACGATCTCGCCCCCACCACCCCGGCACTGCCACCGGTCATCGTCCGGCCCTGGGTCTTCCTCCTCGACGAGGAGCCATTGCTGCGGCTCAACAATGAGGTGGCCGCGATCACCTGGGTGCCGCTGGACCTCCTGCGCAGGCCCGACATCTATCGGAACGCCGACCTTCTGGTGCGTGGCAGGCCGGTCACGGTCGCTGGGTACCACCTGGAGGCAGGGCTGCTCTGGGGGATGACCGAGCGGATCATCACGCCAGTGCTGCAACTCTGGGCGGGGATCGGCGCCTGATGGGGTTGTGGCTGGTTGTCCGTCGAGGCGTGCTGCCGATCGACGCCTCGGGCTAGCCGGCCAGCGCTGGGCCCCGAAACTGGACCACTGCATCTCCGATAGAGGCGGAGACAACCGTGTCGTCACCCTCGGCGACCTTGCGCCAGCGCGAGACTGTGAGCGTGTGACCCATCGTTTCGAAGCGAGCACGGTCCTCTCGCCTCCGCGGACCGGGGTGTCCCGGCGTATCACCTCGGCGAGGGGCTGCCGTGGGGAATGACCAAGCGCATCGTGACGTCGGGGCTTGGTTCGTGGCGGCCCTCCGGTTGCTGAATCCAGGTGGCCAGCTGAGCCGTTGACACTGCGGTCTATTCCAATTTGTTTAGGCATGGCTAAAAATTATTTGATGTGGGCCGTTTTCTCGCTATGCTCCGCGCCGGGACTGATCTCCGGTCAGGCGAACCCGATGGTGACCGACCGACCCGATTTCACCGAGTCGACGGTCGTGGTGCCGCCGGGCTCGGTGCAGTTGGAGGCCGGCGTGACCCGCACCGCGGCATCGGGCGGGGACGGCGCCGTGGTTTCCGGACCGGAACTGCTGGTGCGGATCGGAGTGGCCCGCATCGCCGAGCTCCGACTTGGGGCCCCGACGTGGACCCGGTCCGGTGGTCCTGCCCCGCGCGGTGCTTGGGACCACCGCTGGTCGCTGGGGACCA
>JAHEFN010000381.1 GCA_024640185.1 Gemmatimonadota bacterium
CGCCGTCGATGAACGGCATCACGTAGTAGAGGAAGCCGTCGGCCTCGCCGCTGTCGAAAAGCGGCAGGATATGGGGGTGCTGCAGCGCGGCGGTCGTCTTGATCTCGACCACGAACCGCTCCGCACCGATCACCGCCGCCAGCTCGGGCCTCAGCACCTTGATCGCCACCTTGCGATCGTGCTTGAGGTCCTGGGCGAGGTAGACGGTCGCCATCCCACCCTCGCCGAGCTCGCGCTCGATGGTATAACGGTCGGCAAGCGCGGCGGTGAGTCGGTCAACTGCGGTCATGCGTCCTCCGAAAGATCAGCGAGCCCCACGCGCTCCACCATCGGCCAATAGCGCGGGTCCTGCCGGATTGGGTCGAGCCGCGGATGCACCCGCAGCCACATGAGGCCAGAGGCCTTCTCCTCGATGGCAGTCTCGAACCACCGGAAGGCGTCGTCCACGTCGCCGAGCGCCGCATGGACGGCGGCGATGCCCCACGCCGAGACCACCCGGTTGCCGCGCGCGGCGGTGAGTTCCGCCAGGATCCTCCGCGCCTCCGACGCGTTCCCCGCCGCCGCCTCGAGGTGGGCGAGCCCGAACGATGGCCCCGCAATACCCCCAGCCAGTCGCCGGCCTTCCTCATACGCCGCCCGGGATCCGTCGAACTGACCAAGCGCCTCCAAGGCGCGGGCAAGGTCGGTATGCGCACCGTCGAATCTCGGATCGAGTTCGATTGCCATCCGGTAGTGGAACACCGCCTTCTGGAACTCCCTCGCATAGTACAGGGCGTCGCCGATCACGGTTCTGACGATCGACGAGAGCGGGTCCAGTTCGATCGTCAGCTCTGCCGCCGCAATGGCCTCGTCGAAGCGCCCGAAGGCGCACAACCCCCGAGAGAGCATCTGATGTCCGAAGGCACGGCCGGGATTGAGCTCGACCGACCTCCTGAGCAGCCGCAGGCCGCCGGCCACATCCCCACTGTTCGAGGCGATGAAGCCGAGCGAACTCCAGGCGTCCGCAAGTTCCGGATCGAGGTTGCGCGCCCGCTCGGCGGCCGCGTGCGCCTCGGCTCCCGCCTCGGAGGCCTCCGCCATGCCGCGCACCACACGGATGATCTGGCAATCGGCGAGCGCCGACCATGCCACGGCATAGTCGGGCGCCAACTCCAGGGCACGCCGTGCGTGGCGGAGTGACAACTCGAGCGCATCCTTGGTCGCGGCAAACATCGAATGCCGGCTCTTGAGCACCTCGAGGTGGGCCTCGGGATGGATCGTCCGGCGCCGTGCCAGGTGCCCAGCCTCCGCCGGGGTCAGTTGCACGGCGATCTCCCGGGCCACTGTCGCGGCAAGGTCGCTCTGCAGCGCCAACACGTCGTCCAACTGGCGGTCGTAGCGGTCCGCCCAGAGGGTCTGGTCACTCCGAGCGGCGATCAGTTGCACACTCACGCGCACCCGGCCACCGATCAGGTGCGCGCTGCCCTCGAGCACCGCATCGACGTTCAGTTCCCGGGCAATCTCCGGCAGCGCCTTGGTGGTCCCCTTGTACTGCATCGCCGAGGTCCGGGAAATGACCCGCAGCGCCTTGATGTGTGCCAGGTCGGAGATGATCGCCTCGGTCATCCCATCGACGAAGTACTCCTGCGTCGGATCGCCAGCGGTGTTGCGGAGCGGCAGGACGACGATCCCACGGATGGCCTCGACCGCCGGGAGAAGCGCACCAGTTCCGGTGGATGCCACGCCCACTCCGGCGCGCAGCGCGGCCGCGACCGCCTCGGCGCTTTCCGGGCGGGCCGAGGGCTCCTTGCTGAGGCAGGCCATCACCAGGTGGTTCACGTCATCCGGCACGTCGGCTCGGAGGGAGCGCACCGTCGGTGGGGCACTCCCGAAGATCTCGAACATCAACGCCTCGGCGCGCTCCTTGAGGAACGGCCGCCGGCCAGTGAGCATCTCGAAGAGCAACACGCCCAGCGCATAGATGTCGGTACTCGCCGAGTCGGCATCTCCGGTCAGCTGTTCCGGAGCCATGTAGGGCAACGAGCCAAGGACCATCCCCGCGCGGGTGAGCTTCGCCGTTCCGTGATCGCCGAGCAGCATGGCGATCCCAAAATCGAGGATCTTGGGCTGGCCGGTGGCTGTCAGCATGACGTTGCCCGGCTTGAGGTCGCGATGCACCACCGCACTGCGGTGGGCGTCGTGCAGGGCGTCGGCGATCGCTGCGCCGATGGTGCGGACGTCGTCGAAGGCCATCGGACCAGCGGCGATGCGTGCCTCGAGGGTGCCTCCGGCCACGAGTTCCATCAC
>JAHEFN010000100.1 GCA_024640185.1 Gemmatimonadota bacterium
GAAAGACCCGCCGCAGCACCCGCGCGACGTTGGTGTCAACGGCTGGCTCGGGGAGCTCGTGGGCGAAGCAGGCAACCGCGCCAGCTGTGTAGGGACCGATGCCCGGCAGTGCTCGGAGCCCGGCCGCCGTGTCGGGGAGCTTGCCGTCATGGTCACGGACCACGGTCCGGGCAAGGGTGTGGAGATTGCTGGCGCGGCGATAGTAGCCGAGACCTTCCCAGGCCTCCCTCACCTCTGCCGGCTGCGCGGCGGCGAGGTCGTCCAGACTCGGGAACCGTCCAAGGAAGCGGTGCCAGAACTCCTCGACCCGGGAGACCTGTGTCTGTTGGAGCATCATCTCAGAGACCAGGATTTGGTAGGGGTCTCGGGTGCGTCGCCACGGCAGGTCACGGCCTTCGCGGCGAAACCAGGCCAGCAATCGTCGCTTGAATCGTCGGCGACGAAGGGGGTGGGGGATGGACTTGGGCTTCACGGACGGCGAAGATAAGGACGATATGATCCCCAGTCGAGAATCCAGCAACCGATGACCGCCCTCGCGATCCAGGTCCAGCACCGCGTCGGCAGAGCGGTCCTTGACACGCTCGCCGCTGTCGGGCGCTTCGCTGCGCTCGTGGTGGAGATGGGGCGCGGGCTGACCGAGGTCCGCGTCTGGCTGCCGCGCACCCTCGACGAGTCCTGGAACATCGGTGTCGGCTCCTTCTTCATCGTCCTGCTGATCTCGTCATTCGCCGGGGCCGTGACCGCCCTGCAGGCCGGCTACCAGTTCACCGGCAACATCCCGATCTACGTGGTCGGTTCCGTGGTGACGGAATCGGTGGTGCTCGAACTCGGTCCGGTCCTCGTGGGTCTCATCCTCGCCGGACGGATCGGTGCGCGCTACGCCGCCGAACTGGGAACGATGCGGGTGACCGAACAGATCGACGCACTCGAATCACTGGGCCGTTCCCCGGCCAGCCACCTGCTGATTCCCAGGGTGTTGGCGTGCCTCCTGATGATCCCGATCCTGGTGATCTTTGCCGACGTGATGGGGGTCGCCTCGGGCTGGTTCGCCTCGAAGCAGGCCCTGCCGGTGACCGATGCGGACTTCATCTACGGTGCGCGGGTGTTCTGGCGGCCCTTCGATGCCTGGTACTCGATCATCAAGGCGTTCTTCTTCGCCGGGGCCATCGGGTTCGTGTCGTGCTACATGGGGTACTCCACCAAGCAGGGGGCGGAGGGCGTCGGCCGATCCACCACGGGCGCCGTGGTCACCTCCTCGGTGCTGATCCTCCTGCTCGACACCCTCCTGGCCAAGTTGCTGCTCAGCGTATGATCGAGATCACCGACCTCGCCAAGCACTTCGGTGCCCAGGTGGTGCTCGACGGCGTCACGCTGAGCGTCAAGGAAGGCGAGACGATGGCGCTGCTGGGTCCCTCCGGGACCGGCAAGAGCGTCCTGCTCAAGACCATCATCGGGCTGATCAGGCCCGATCGGGGCAGGGTGGTGGTGGACGACCTGGATGTCGCCACCCTCTCGCGGAAGGCGCTGTCACGGCTCCGAGGGACGATCGGCTACGTCTTCCAGAACGGCGCCCTCTTCGACTCGATGAACGTCTTCGAGAACGTCCGGCTGGGACTCACCGATCCCGACCAATTCAAGGACCTGGACTTTGCCCGGTCCCGGGTGGCCGACTGCCTCGCCCTGGTGAATCTCCCCGCGGAGACCACTGGCAAGATGCCGTCGGAGCTTTCTGGCGGGATGCGCAAGCGCGTCGGCATCGCACGGGCGATTGCCGGTCGACCGAAGTATGTCCTCTATGATGAACCGACGTCCGGCCTTGATCCGGTGAACGCCGACATCATCGATGCGCTGGTCAAGCGTCTCGACACCGAACTGGGGGTCACCAGCATCATGGTGACGCATGACGTGCGGGGCGCGTTCCGGACCGCAGATCGGGTGGCGCTCCTGACCCAAGGGCGGATCGCGGCGATCGGCACACCCGACGACTTCCTCGCCTCCGAGGACCCTGCCGTTCGGGCATTCCTGCAACGTGACTTCGAACTGAGTTCCACCTCTTCTGGCGGTGTGGATCGATGAACTCCTACTATCGTGAGGCCACGGTCGGCGTGCTTGTCCTGGCTGGCATCGGCGTTTTCCTGGCGGCGACGCTCTGGCTCCAGGGACAATCGGTGTTCGGCGGCGGTCCCGACCTCCTGGTGCGGTTCGACGACATTGGCACCCTCAAGGAGGGCTCGCCGGTGCGAACCTCGGGGGCCCAGATCGGTCGGGTCGCCACCGTGACGTTCGAGGGACCGGGCAACGTGGTGGTGGCGATCGAGTTCGATGTGGCGAACATCCAGCCCACCTCCAACGCCACCGTGAGCCTCGTCGGGATCGGCATGCTCGGCGACATGGTGGTCGATTTCCTGCCCGGCGACGGTGCCCCACTGGCCGAGGGGGAGATGCTGGTGGGCAGCCTCGCGCCTGGCCTCTTCGACAAGGGGGCTTCGCTGGCCGACCAGGCCGCCGTGACCATGGCATCGCTCGACCGGATGCTCGATACCGCGCTGATCGGGGACCTCCGTCGGACCCTCTCGGCGTCGGAGCGCCTGATGCGGTACTACGCCGACCGCGACGACGGCCCCACCGCCGAGCTCAACACCACCCTGCGGGCACTGCAGTCGGTGACGGCACGGTTTGACACGACCCTGGCCGGGATCGACGCGCCGGCGCTCGCTGCCTCCCTCGATTCGACCCTGCGCGCCGCCACGACGACGACCAATCGCCTTGCCGGGATGACCGCCAGGATGGATTCCCTTCTCGGCAGGATCAATCGGGGTGAGGGGACCCTCGGCAAGCTGGTGGCTGATTCGGCCCTGTATACCGAGCTCACCCGGACGATGGCTGCGACCCGGGCGTTGGTCGACTCGCTTTCGGCGCATCCCGAGCGACTCGGCATCACCGTGCGAGTGTTCTAGCGGCCGTGCCGGGCCACTAGGTTGTTGGTGAATCGCAACCGGGGGGTATGGTGTCGGATATTCGGAAGCATGTGCGGGCGATCCTGGAGTCCCTCGGCGAGGACCCGGACCGGGATGGCCTGCAGAAGACCCCCGAACGGGTCGAGAAGGCCTATCACTTCCTGACCCGGGGCTACGCCCTCGACGCCGGGAAGGTGATCGGGGATGCCCTCTTCGAGGAAACCCACGACAACATGGTGGTGGTGCGCGACATCGAGTTCTACTCGCTGTGTGAGCACCACATGCTGCCGTTCTTCGGCAAGGCACACATCGCCTACATCCCCGGCGATCGGATCGTGGGGCTCTCCAAGATGGCCCGAGTCGTCGAGGTGTTCGCGCGGCGCCTCCAGGTCCAGGAACGGATGACCGACCAGGTCGCCGATGCCCTCAACGAGGCGCTCCGCCCCAAGGGGGTGGGGGTCGTGCTCGAAGCCGCCCATTTCTGCATGATGATGCGCGGGGTGGAGAAGCAGGACAGCAAGACCATCACCTCCGCGCTCCGCGGCAGCTTCCGTGACGACGGCAGGACCCGGGAGGAGTTCCTCCGCTTGGTGCACAACGGCTCCCGATGATCCAGTTGACCTTTCTCGGGACCGGTGCCGCCGTGCCCTCCGTCGACCGGAACGTCTCGGGGCTGATGGTGCATCGAGAAGGGCAGGCGTTCCTCTTCGACTGCGGCGAGGGCACCCAGCGCCAGATGATGCGCCATGCCGTCGGATTCACCTTCGCCGACCTCTTCCTCTCGCACTACCACGCCGACCACACCCTCGGCATTCCAGGGCTGCTCCGGACGATGGGGTTGCAAGGGCGCACCGAACCACTGCGCATCCACGGCCCGGCCGGGGCCGGCCGGGTCCTCGGGCCGTTGGTCACCCTCGGGATGGAACGACCCAAGTTTCCCGTCGAGATCGTCGAACTCGCGCCCGGTGACACGATCGACCGCGGGGAGTTCGTCTTTGAGATCGGTGAGGCACGACACAAGGGGCCGGCGCTCTGTTTCGCGCTCGCCGAACGGGATCGCCTCGGTCGCTTCGACCCCGAACGGGCCAAGGCCCTCGGGCTCCCGGAGGGCCCCCTGTGGGGCCGCATCCACCGTGGCCAGCCGGTGACGCTCGATGATGGTCGGACCATCGATCCGGCTGAACTCGTCGGGCCGCCGAGGCCGGGACGACGGGTGGCGCTGAGTGGCGATACGACCCCCTGCCCGGGTGTGCTGTCCGTGGCCCGGGGAGCCGACCTGCTGGTTCACGAGGCCACCTTTGGCGATGATGAGCTCGAGCGGGCCAGCGAGACCCGTCATGCGACCGCGCGACAGGCCGCCGAGGTGGCGCGCGATGCGGGGGTCGAGCGGCTGGTTCTGACCCACATTTCGGCCCGCTACTCCCGCGAGGCACCGGAACTGCTGGCTGAGGCCCGCGAGGTCTTCCCCGCCACGGTGGTGGCGAGGGACGGGATGGTGGTGGAGGTGGGTTTTGCGGGGGAGGGCGAGGCGTAGCTCGCCGGGAGCCGGCCAACTGTCGAGTTGTTGGACACGAAGCCGTTGGGTCTCCCGGCCCTCGCAGCCTTGCCCCCCGCCACCCGGAGACCCTATCTTCTGCGGCCTCAAGGGGCTGTAGCTCAGTTGGGAGAGCGCTGCAATCGCACTGCAGAGGTCAGGGGTTCGAGCCCCCTCAGCTCCATTCGCCCATGCCGGTTTCGGTGTGGGCATTGTTTTTGCCTCCCTTGCCGGCATCATGATCACCGGACTGATGGACCTCACCCATTCCGCCGCGGCACTCCGCGCCCCCCGAGGCGTACGCCGCCAGGCGGCCCCACGCCCCGTCTCCCCTCCGAGCGGCATGGCCTCGTCGGTCGCCCGGCCGATCGTCCTCGAGAATCCTGCCGCGGGCATCCGCTTGGGCCCGGTCCTTGGCGGGCTCTCTCGGGCCCTCGACCTCGTCGAGGGGCAGCCGATGGGGCACGCGGTCCGGACCACCCTGATCGGAATGAAGATCGGTGGTCAACTCGGTCTCTCCGATGACGAGCGCAGCGCACTCTTCTATGCCCTGCTGCTCAAGGATCTCGGTGGCTCCAGCAATGCCTCGCGCCTCGCCGCGCTGTTCGGGACGGATGACCTGTCGCTCAAGCATTCCTTTTCGCTGGTTGATTGGGTTGCTGGCCGTGACTCCGTTCGACATGCCCTCCGGCATCTGATCTCCGGGCCATCCCGCATGACGCGGACATGGCAGACCATCCGCCTCGGCTCCAGGCACAAGGACGCGCGTCGGGAGATGATCGCTGGACGGGCAGAACGAGGTGCCGAACTCGCCCAGATGCTGTCGCTTCCCAGGGCGTCCGCCGAGGCGATCCGCACGATTGATGAACATTGGGATGGCAACGGGATGCCTTTGGGTCTGCGAGGGTCGGGGATCCCGATGCTGGCACGTATCGCCGGTCTGGCCCAGAGTGTCGAGGCCTTCTCCCGTTCGTTCGACGTCGAAGCGGCATACCAGATGGCCCATGCCCGCCGTGGTCGGTGGTTCGACCCGGTGATGGTGGATTGTCTCGACTCCTTCAAGTTCGACGCCGGGTTCTGGGGAGGGTTGCACGGCACAGATCCGCTTGAGCTGCTCGCCGCCGCCGAACCGGAGGAGCGCCTCGTCTTCGCCGATGAACACCGGCTCGACGCCGTCACCGAGGTCTTCGCCAAGGTGATCGACGCCAAGAGCCCGTTCCACGGCCGTCATTCACAGAACGTCGCCTTCCTGGCCGTCAATACCGGCAAGGAGCTCGGCATGCCGCGCAGTGAGCTGAGGACGCTTCGTCGCGCGGCGCTTCTCCATGAGATCGGCACGCTCGGGATCAGCAACCGGATCCTCGACAAGCCGTCCGCCCTTGATCCGGTCGAGGTCGAGACGATGCGTCAGCATACTCGCCAGGGATTCGAGATTCTCAAGCAGGTGCCTCGCTTCCGGCAGTTCGCCGCGACGGCGTCGGCACATCACGAGAAGCTCGACGGCAGTGGCTACCACCTTGGCCTCAAGGGAGCGGAGCTGGGCCAGTCCGCTCGGATCCTCGCCGTGGCCGATATCTGCGAGGCGCTCTCGGCCGACCGGCCCCATCGCAAGGCGATGCCGATTGGCACCGTCCTGGCTCGACTCGAGGAGTTGGTGGCGGCGGGGCACCTCTGCCCGGTGGCGACGGATGCCCTGACCGGCTGGTTCGAGGGGATCCCTGCGCCCGACCCCGAAGCCGACGAGGACACCTCACAGGCGGCCTGAGCCTCCCGGACCGGACAGACGTTCATATGGCGAGGGGCGACGCCGCATCACGGCGATGCGGCGTCTTCCTTGGTGTTCCACGAAGGTCAGGTCGCGGCTGGGGTCCGTTCCAGGCGCACCAATGCGATCCCCGAACTGAGGAGGGGTCCAACCAGGAGGATGAGGGTCAGGACCTTGGTGGACCAGGCGAGATTGCCGCCTCCCCGACCGCCGAAGACCCAGGAGAAGATGACGGAGACCAGCAGCAAGACTGCTCCCGTCTGGCGAGGCCAGCGCCCTGCCGTCCATGCCAACAGGAAGAAGGGGAGCAGGAGACCGATACCAACCAGCGTCCCGACCACCCCGCTCCAGATGTCGCCCGTCACTTCTGTCGTGTCCGATCCGCCGACGAGACTGGCGATGACGAACAGCGCCCAGAACGACCCGAAGGTGAGCAAGACTCGCGAGGCAGTGGTTTGTGGCCCCCAATACGCGATCAGGGCACTGAACATCCATGTCGACCACATCACGATCAGGAGCACCCGGAGCCACTCGATTGACGGCACCAGCGAGGTCCCTTCGATGGCGAGCACCGAAAGAAGAAGGACCGTCGCGAACCCGCCGCCCAGGTATGCGTGGTAACCGGCGCGGTGCGCCGCTTGACGCTCGAACTCATCGTGATCGTTCAACAATCCCAGTTCGCGGAGGATCCCGGGGCCGAACGCCCCGAGTCCGGCAACGAAGAGCAGGTGCTGGTAGCCGGACATCCACAACAACACGCCGAGAGCCACGAGTGTGGCCGCTGCCAGTCTCGTGGCCGACGGGATCGTCCTGCCAGGGGTCTGTTCATCCATGATCGGCCTCGTCTTGTAGTGCGAACAATTCTTCGACTGGGATCCGGAACACTGCGGCGAGCCGCAGCGCCAATGCGACCGATGGGTTGTAGCGTCCCCGCTCGATCGCAACGATGGTCTGCCGTGTGACTCCGACCCGGGCGGCGAGCTCCTCCTGGGTCATCTCACCGTCCTCACGTCTGTGCCTGCGGATGTGATTGCGGACTTCCTCTTTCTTGGCCATGGCAAAAAGTATTGTAAAGTATACATGATGTCAACTTGACTTTACTTTTATGGTCGTCATGGTGGCTGTGGGGCAGCTCCGCCCGACCCCGAAGCCAAAGAGGCCACCTCCCAGGCGGCCTGAGCCCCCCGGCTGCGATTGCGCCAGTCCGGATCGGTGGCTAGTTTGGCCGGTCCAGCAGTTCGATGCCCCGTGGTGTAACTGGCAACACGTCTGATTCTGGATCAGAAGAGTCTAGGTTCGATCCCTAGCGGGGCAACTCTCATCAGGACATCGTCTTCCTGAGCGGCAGCCCCCGCCCACTTCGGATAGATCGGAGCGGTCGGGGGCGTTTTTTTTTGTGGTACCGGGTCGTGCGCTCGGGTCGGCCAACCAGCTCAGGACTTGCCCACGGTCGATCCCTTGTCTGCCGGTTCCCCGTTGTGACCGATGTGCCATAAGTTTATACTTCGTAAGTATTTAGCAGCCCAAGAATG
>JAHEFN010000101.1 GCA_024640185.1 Gemmatimonadota bacterium
GAAGCTGTGGTAGGGATAGAGCCTGGTGTCCCGCGTGAGGATCGGGATGGGGTTCGGCTCGGAGAACGGGTAGGTGGCGATCATCCGAGTGGCCTCGGAGATTCGGGCCTGAGCCGCCAACGAGGGAGCGGTGAGTGCCAGCAGGACGAGGGCGACCTGGAGTCGCGAGGGGAGGCGCTGGAAGGTCATCGGCACTCCGGGGTTGGGGCGAATGGCCAATAGTAGGGCGTTCCTGCGGTCGTGGGGAGTGTCGGTCCTCGGCAGTGGCATTGCGGGTTGGCGGGATGGCGGTATCTATCGTGGTATCCCTCATGTCCCCTCGCCCCACCGGAGCCCCCCATGCACCGACCTTCAGCCGTATCTGGCGCCGTCGCGCTGCTCCTCATCCTCACCGCCTGCGCGGAGGAGCCACTTCCCATCGTCGAGGCCAGCCGCGACTGCGGCGACGTCTTCGGGGGCCAAGTCTGTACCTGGACCCGGATGCAGGGTGACGTGGTCGTCGCCGCCGGCGCCGATATTCCGATGGCGACCATTGAGAACGCCCCCGATGAGATGCCGATGGCCTGGCCGCCGACGATCTCGGCCCAGCTGCCGTTTCCCGAGGCGAGCCACGCGCAAACCGGCTTGACGGAGTTGACGGTGTACTGGGAGGCGCATGGCCATCCGCCCGGGCCATACCTGACCCCACACTTCGACTTCCATTTCTACTCGATCCCGGGAGCCGAACGATTGGCGATCGACTGTGCGGACCCGACCAAGCCCGTCGCGCTTGCCGCGGGATACCAGCTGCCCGACCTCGATCTGCCGCCGGAGATGGTCGAGATGACCGGTGTCAGCACGCTGGCTGGGCTCTGCGTCCCGCAGATGGGCATGCACTCGCTGCTTGCCTCTGAGCTTGAGAGCACCGAGCTGTTCCGGGGGAGCATGGTGCTTGGCTATTACCACGGGGCACCGGTCTTTGTCGAACCGATGCTCACCAAGGCGATGCTGATGGAGCGCCAGTCGTTCGACATGGCGATCCCGACCATCCCTGGGAGGACTGGCGCGCATCCGCGGACCTTCCGGGCCGAATTCGATCCGGCAGCGGATGCCTATCACTTCACCTTCAGCGATTTCGCCGCTGGGGAATAGCCTCTCCGTCGCTACCCGGGAGGTACGGGCCCGGAGCGAAGCAGTCACGATGGTGAGTCGGCGCGAGGGACCCTGCGTAAGAAGTCGGGCAGCCTTGCGCCGTTCCATTTTCCCGCTGAGACTTCCGCATCCCCGAACGAGGCAGGTCCATGCCGGCTGAGGTCAGACTGAGCCGCGAGATGCGGCTGATCGATGTCACCATGATTGGCGTGGGCGCCATGATCGGGGCCGGGATTTTCGTCCTCACCGGCATCGCTGCCGGCGTGGCGGGGCCCGCCCTCATCCTGGTCTTCTGCCTCAACGGCTTCGTCGCCCTGCTGACGGCGATGGCCTACGCCGAGCTCGGGGGGGCCATCCACGGCGCCGGCGGCGGCTATCTCTGGATCAAGCAGTCACTCCCCGATCCGAGTGGCTTCCTCTCCGGCTGGATGGACTGGTTCGCCCACGCCGTGGCGTGCTCGCTCTACGCCCTCGGCTTCGGGGCCTACACCCGCGAGGTCCTCGGGGTGATGGGCTTCCACGAGATCGTGACCCCGTTCTTCCCCCTGGAAATCTGGCTGGCCGTCGGCGCGTGCCTCATCTTTGCGGCGATCAACGTCCGGGGAGCCTCCGAGGCCGGCAAGGCCGGCAACGTGGTGACCATCGGCAAGATCCTCATCATTGGGGCATTCATCGCCGCCGGTCTCTGGCACATGGCCCAGAAGACCGGTTGGCAGGGGGCCTTCACCCCGTTCATGACCGAAGGATTGGGCAGCGTCTTCGCGGCGATGGGACTCACCTTCATCGCGTTCGAGGGTTACGAGATCATCGCCCAGACCAGTGAAGAGGTGGAGAACCCGAAGCGGAACATTCCACGAGCGGTGTTCCTCTCGTTGGCGATCGTGATCCCGATCTACGTGCTCGTGGCGGTCGTGGCGATAGGCGCCGTGACCCCACCGGCGGGGATGTCGGTGACCGACTACCTCGGCGCCGAGAAGGAAGTCGCCCTGGTCGCGGCCGCCAACCAGTTCGTGGTCGGCGGCGGCATCGTGATCCTGGTGGGAGGACTCCTCTCCACGATCTCCGCGCTCAACGCCACGATCTACTCCTCCTCCCGGGTGGCGTTCGCCATGGCGAGGGACGCCTCACTGCCGAAGGCCATGGCGCGGGTGCATGCCACGCGTGGCACGCCGCACATCGCGGTGATCGTCTCGACGGTGCTGATCATCGGGATGGCCATCGCCCTGCCGATCGAGGATGTCGCCGCGGCGGCCAGCGTGATGTTCCTGCTGCTCTTCGGTGGTGTCAACGTGGCGCTGATCCGGCTCCGGAAGTTGCGGCCCGATCTCGATCGCGGCTACAAGGTGCCCTGGGTCCCGGTGGTGCCCATCGTCGCGATCGTGGCGATGCTCTTCATCGCGGTGTTCATGTTCAAGGGCTACCCCTTGGCGTGGGCGGCGGCGGGTGGCTGGATCGTGCTCGGCTGGTTCTTCTACGCCGGCTACAGTCGCAAGCGCGAGACCGCCTTCCAGGCGCGGACCACCTGGATGGAACGCATCGACCGTGAGGAGTACCGGGTCCTGGTGGGGATATCGAACCTGAAGCGCCTCCCCACGCTGATGGAGGTCGCGCTCGCGGCGACGCACAAGCAGAAGGGCGAACTCGTGGTCCTCCACGTCGTGGAAGTCCCCGAGGCCGAGGCGCTTTCCGTCGAACGCACCATCCCGCGCGATGCGCGTGAGGTGCTCGAGGCAGCGGTCAAGTACGCGGCCGAGCGGGGCGTGGAGGCGAGGCCGGTCATCCGGATCGGACACCGGGTCAGCCACTCCCTGGTGCAGACCGCCAGAGAACTGGAGTGCAATTTCCTGATTCTCGGGCAAGCCCGTCGACCGTCCTTCATGGAACGCCTGGTGTCGTCGGTGGTCGATCGCGTGCTGCAGGTTGCCCCATGCCAGGTCGGTGTGGTCCTCGGCTCGGTGCCTCCGACCGGGGTCACCGGCGTCGTCGTGCCGGTGACCCAGAGTGGCAATGCCGAACTGGCGATCCAACTCGCTCCAGCGTTCGCGGACTGGTTCAAGACGGCGGCCCGGGCGGTGACCGTGGTCGATCGTGCCCTTCCCGAGGCGGAGGCGGAGTCCCAGGCCGACGAGATTCGTGCGATGGTGAGCGAACACAGTGCCGGGGTCCCCCACAAGGTGCTCCGCCGTCGGGATCCGGCACGCGCCGTGGCTCGTGGGGTCAAGGCTGGTGAACTGGTGCTGATCGGCGCACCGAGCACGGGACCGCTGATGCCCCTGATCGGTGAGACCGTGCCCACCATGGTCGCGCGATACCGGCGCAATGTGGTGGTGGTGGTGCGAGCCGTGGCGGCGGCCGAGAGTCATCGTTTCGAACGCGTCTTCTTCAAGAGGCCATAGCAGATGCAATCCAATGCCCTAGGTCCGATCGAGCAATTCACCGCCCAGGTCTCCGACTATCTGCCGACCTTGGCGGCTGGCTTGGTGGTCCTGGCCCTTGGCTTCGCCCTCGGCTGGGTGGTGAAGCGAGCGGTGATCAGGTTGCTGACCTGGTTGCGACTCGACCGGCTGGCCAGTCAGCGCGGTTGGCGCAGTGCGTTCGGCAAGGGCGATGTCCGGGCGGCGTTGGCGACCGGGATCGGCGACCTGGTCGGGTTGATCATTCTCCTGGTGTTTCTTGACGACGCCCTGCAGATCTGGGGACTCACGGTGATGTCGCGCTCCCTCGACCGGGTCTTGGTGTACCTGCCGAACCTCGCCCTTGTGGCGGTGATTGTCGGGGTCGGGATGTTGCTCGCCAACTCGCTGGCCCAGCGGGTGGAGGAGGCCCTCGATGAGGAGGAGTTCACCCACGCGCGGTTGGTGGCCAAGGTCTTCAAGGGCACGTTGCTGGCCATTGTCGGCGCCCTGGGCATGTGGCAGCTCGGGTTGGCGCGCCAGATCGTCTTCGCCGCCTTCCTGATTGCCTTCGGTGCCATCGGGGTCGCCTTCGCCCTCGCGGTGGGGCTCGGCAGCGGCAAGGCGATGCAGCGGGCGTGGGAGCGGCAGTTCGAGAAGAAGGACACCGGGGAATAGTCACGATGGGCGGCAGGGTCCCGTCCACTATCTTGTGCCATGACCCCAACCTTCGCCGCCCTCGGCATCGCCCCGGTCCTGATCGAGGCGCTCAACGCGCTCGGATATGAGGAACCGACCCCCATTCAGGGGGAAGCCATCCCCCACCTGCTGGCTGGCCGTGACATCCTGGCGCAGGCCGCCACCGGCACCGGCAAGACCGCCGCGTTCGCCCTGCCACTCCTGCAGCGACTCCCCGAGGGTGACCCGCCGCCGTCTCGGCCGGCGATCCTCGTGCTGGTGCCGACCCGGGAACTGGCGGTGCAGGTGGCCGAGGCGTTTCATCGCTACGGCAAGGCGCTCGGTGCCCTGACCGTCCCGATCTACGGTGGTCAGGAGTTCTCCCAGCAGATCCGGGTCCTGCGACGGGGGGTTCATGTGGTCGTCGCCACCCCGGGACGGGCCCTCGATCATCTCCGCCGCAAGACGCTCGACCTCAGTGGACTCGCCGCGGTGGTGCTCGACGAGGCCGATGAGATGCTCGACATGGGCTTCGCCGATGAGATCGAGGCAATCCTCGAGGCGACACCAGAGGAGCGACAGACGGCACTCTTCTCGGCGACGATGGCCCCGCGGATCGCCAAGATCGCCAACCGGCAGCTGAAGGATCCGGTCAAGGTGCTGGTGGCCCGGGAGAAGACGGCCGCAGGTGCCGAGCCCAAGGTCCGTCAGACTGCCTACGTGGTCAACCGCGCCCACAAGGTGCAGGCGCTGGGACGCGTCCTCGATCTGGAGTCGCCGTCGCTGGCGCTGATCTTTTGCCGGACGCGGCACGAGGTCGATTCGCTGGCGGAGAGCCTCAGCGGCCATGGCTATCGGGTGCAGGCGCTGCACGGCGGGATGACCCAGGACCAGCGCGAGCGGGTGATGAAGCGCACCAGGGCCGGCGGGGTCGACTTGTTGGTGGCCACCGACGTGGCGGCACGCGGCATCGACATCGAACAGATCACCCACGTCATCAACTTCAATGTGCCCGAGTCGCCGGCGGCGTATGTCCACCGCATCGGTCGCACCGGTCGCGCCGGGCGCGAGGGGGTCGCGATCACCTTTGCGGAACCGCGCGAGCACCGCATGCTCAAGAACATCGAGCAGCTCAGCGGGCGCCGGATCGAGGTCGCCAAGCTGCCGACGGTCATGGATGTCCGCGCCAAGCAACTCGAGGTCACCCGGGCATCGATCCGCGAGGTGATTCAGGAAAGCGAGCTCGATGGCTATCGGGTGGTCGTCGAGTCGTTGGCGAGCGAGTTCGACCTGATGGAGATTGCCACCGCGGCGGTGAAGTTGGCGCATCTCGCCGAGGCCGGGGCAGTGCAGGGGTCGGAGGCCGAGCTTCCCGATGCCCGGCCGCGGGAGCCACGGCCGACCAAGACGTCACGCACCACCGGCAAGGCCACCGCTGGGCGCAGGGGCGCTGCCGGGATGGCGAGGATCTACATCGGCGCCGGTCGCAAGCAGAAGATGCGCCCCGCCGACCTGGTGGGGGCGATCGCCAACGAGGCGCAGCTCACCGCCAGCCAAATCGGCGCGATCCAGATCAGCGAGACCTTCTCCCTGGTGGAACTGCCCGAGGAGTTGATCGATCGGGTGGTCGCCGCGCTTCGGGCGACGACCATCAAGGGGAAGCGGCAGACCGTGCGCCGCGATCTGGCGAAGGGACGCTAGCCCGAGGTCAGGGGGCGGGGCGAATCGTCCCGTCGAGGTCCACCAACCACCTGGCCGGCCGGACGATCTCCTCGAGCCGCTCCTTGGGACCGACCGGCGCGGCGGCACGGAGCGCGAAGACGAAGGGATCGGCCTGGGCGAGGTCAACGATGAAGCCCATGTCGGCCAACGATCCGACGGTGATCGCGGACAGCGGGGTGTCGACACCCGCCGCCTCGACGAACCCGGTCATCAACTCATTGCTCAACACGCTCTCGCGCCAGTGGACGTCGCGCGTGCCGCCGTTGCAGCTCCCCTCGTTCTCGATCGGAATTGGGGGGCCGTCGAAGGTGATCCCGAGTGCGGGCCACTCGGCGACGGCGGCGGCACCGGTATAGGTGGCAGTGAGGCCACAGAAGTCGCTGTTGAGCCCCAGGGCGTTCCAGTTGGTACCCAGGCCGAGCACGTGCCCCATTTCGTGCAGGGCGATCGTGAAGAACCGCCCGGTCTCGTTGTAGACCACGGCATCGGCGACATCGAAGTTCATCCAGCCGATCAGGGCGATCCTCGAACCGTTGCGTGCGGCACAGGGATACGCCGAGCCCAGCACCTTCCCGGGACCGTCGATCATCCCGATCGACGCGAAGATGATCATGTCGTCGATCGTCTCGCTCACCGCGGGTGACTGCCCCGACTGACAGGGGTCGAAGGTGAAGTTGACGGTCTGGTCCGGCAGGTCCGCGATGATGACGCGCATCCATCGGGTCGCGGCCCGCACGAACTCGTCGCGAAGGTCGGCGGGCGGGGTGCCGATGAATCGCAGGTCAATGGTGAACTGTGAGAGGGTGCCGGTGGCGTCGAACTGCACCCGAGGCCCGGGGAACCCCGGGACGATGGCTTCGACGGTCGAGTTGCCCGCCGCGTCGAGCCGCCAATCACCGAGGGCCGCGATGCCGTTGCCGTCGGTCGCCACGGTGTCGCCCCTGATGCTGCCGCTGCCGGCGATCTGCCGGAAGACGACCGGGATGCCAACCACATTCCCCCCGCCGGCATCGACGACCCGGACCCGGGGCGTCTCGGCCACCGGGAACGACAGGAAACCGGTCTGGGCAATCGGCGAGGCCGGCTCCAGCGCCGAGGGGATTCCTATCGAGTTGGCGGTGAAGGTCGCGATGATCCCGTTGGTGGTGGTGGCACGGAGTTGGTTGACGCCCTGCTCAGGCCCGAGGATCCAGCCGCCGACGGTGGCCCGGCCCTCGGCGTTGGTCGTGGTCGATCCGCCAACCACGCTGCCCGCTCCCTGGACGATGGTCCAGGCCACCACCGCATCCGGGACCGGATTGCCGAAGGCATCACGGATGCGAACCGAGGGGAGGGGGATCACCTGCTGCGAGACGATCGCGGTGAGTCCGGCCCCTCCCTGGACGATCTGGATCGATGACGGCGCGCCAGGGGTGGAGGTGGCCGCGAAGGTGGTCAGCAGCGGGAAGCCGAGCGCCTGTGCCCGGAGGGAGTTGGCGCCGGGAGTCGGGCCCAGCCGCCACTGCCCGACGGTGGCGACCCCCTGCCCGTCGGTCACGACCGAGTCGCCGGAGACCGACCCACCGCCGTCGACGACATCGAAGCGGACCGAGACCCCGACGATCCCCCGACCCTGGGCGTCACGAATTCGGATCTGGGGGGCGATCGCCACCGCGGCGCCCACGGTGCCCGACTGGTTGTTGCCGGCCGCAATATCGATCCCGGCAGGGGGCCCCGGCGGGGAAACACCATCGCCACCGCACGCCGTGATCGCCAAGATCACCAGGGCGGCCGAGGGAAGGGGGCGGGTGCGGCGGAGCATCATCATGGTCCGTGTCGGCGTG
>JAHEFN010000102.1 GCA_024640185.1 Gemmatimonadota bacterium
GCCGAGGGCGTGACGGACCAGCGGGTACTGCCCTCCTGAGCGGGGAATCATTGCCCCGAGTTCGGCAAGGGTCAGGGCACCGAGGAGGGCGTACGTCGCTCCCGCGACCCAGACCAGCATGAACAGGGTGACACTGGGCACCCGCTCGGCCACCAGGCCGGGAGTGAGGAGGATCCCCATGCCGATCGTGTTGCCGACCAGGACCGCGATGCCGAAGCCCACGCCGAGGATCTTGAGCAGCCCGCCTGGGATGCCCTGATGTTCCTTCGTCACCGAGCCGTCGCGCCCTGCCGCAATCGCTCCACCAGCAGGACGTCGGTGACGTTGTCCCGGGTGATCAAGCCGATGAAGTGGCCCTCCGCATCGACGACGGGGAGCGCGTCACGACGACTCTCGTGCAACCGGCCGACGGCCTCCTCGAAGCTCGACGCCACCGGCACCACACCGCTCACCGCCGGGAGGGCCATCGCGGCGGTCACCGGGGCTGCCAGTCCCGCATCGGCCACGCCGCGGAGCATGTCGTCGCGGGTCAGGGTGCCCATCAGGTGGCCGGAGGCATCGAGTACCGGAAAGGCCCGTTGATCGCTGCGGGTGAGGATCGCGATCGCGGCGCTCAGGGGCATCTCGGGAGGAAGGACGCGCACATCGGTGACCGTGAGCCGCTCAGCGGTCATCGAGCCCGCGAGATGCTTGGTCTGGACCGCATCAAGTTCGGCCTGGGCGCCGAGGAAGACGAAGGCCGCGATCAACACCAGCATGATGCTCCACTGAAAGCCGACGAAGGCGAACGCCACCGCCAGCACCTGGCCGGTCCGGACGGCAATCAGGGTTCCCCGGACCATCCCGAATCGCGAGGCGAGCAGCGCCCGGAGCACCCGGCCGCCATCCATCGGGAACGCCGGGATCAGGTTGAAGCCGAGCAGCAGGGCGTTGGTCCAGGCGAGGCCACTCCAGAGGCCGAGTTGGGAGGCGGAGCTGGGGAAGAGTGCGTCGCTGCCGGCGAGCAGGATCACGCCACCGGCCAGCAGGCCCCCCAGCACCAGGGTCACCAGCGGCCCGGCCAGGGCAATCACCAACTCCTGCCGTGGTTCCTCCGGCATCCGGGCGATCCGCGCCAGCCCACCGATCGGGGTCAGCAGGACGTCCGGGGTGCCGATCCCGTAGTGACGTGCCGCGGCGATATGGCCGAACTCATGGAGCAGGATCGAGACGAAGATCAGGGCGATGAAGACGAACTCACCGACCGCCCCGCTGGCACCATCGACCCGCCAGCCGCCCCAGGCGTACCAGCCCAGGAGCAGCAACAGCGTGGCATGCACGCGCACGACGGTCTCCCCGACGCGCCCGATGGTGAACGACCAGCCCATGGCAACGCTCCTGCACCGGAAGGGCACGGCGGGCAGGGTCGCCCGGGCCGCTGTTGCTACCGGTCGCTGAACATTACACTTGACCCCCCGATGTCGTTCCCCCCGAGGAGACTGCCCGTGACCAGCACCCCGATTCACGCTGCACCCGAGACCACGCCCTGGCGGGTGGAGGATGCCGAGGAGCTCTACAACATGGCCGGGTGGGGCCTGGGCTACTTCCGGGTCAATGCAGAGGGGCGCGTGGCGGTGCACCCCGACCCGGACGCGGAGATCTCGGTCGACCTCTACCAGATGGCGATGGACCTCAGCGAACAGGGTGTCGGCCTCCCCCTGCTGCTGCGCTTCAGTGGGATCCTCGAGTCACGGATCGCCGAACTGGCGGGCCAGTTCAAGGCGGCGATCGACGACTTCGGTTACGAGGGGAGCTACACCACGGTCTATCCGGTCAAGGTCAACCAACAGCGTCACGTGGTCCAGGAAATCGTCGAGTTCGGTTCTGCCCACGGGGTGGGGCTGGAATGTGGCTCCAAGCCGGAGCTCATGGCGGTGCTCGGCCTCGACGAATCGATTCGGCACCTCATCGTCTGCAACGGCTACAAGGACGAGGAGTTCATGCGGCTCGCCCTCATCGGGCAGCGGCTCGGCCACCGGGTCGTGGTGGTCATCGAGCAGCTCAACGAACTCGACGCGCTGCTCCGGGTGGCCGATGAGATGGGGGTCGAGCCGACGCTCGGCGTGCGCATCAAGTTGGTGGCGGAGGGGTCGGGTCGCTGGGCCCAGAGCGGCGGGGAGAAGTCCAAGTTCGGCCTGAGTGCGGTGGAGCTGGTCCAACTCCTCGACCGGCTGACCGCGATGGGGCGACAGCACCTGTTGAAGCTGGTGCACTTCCACCTCGGCAGTCAGATCACCGACATCCGCCACGTGAAGGCGGGACTCGAGGAGGTCGGCCGCTACTACGTGGAGCTGCGGAAGATGGGTTTCGGGGTCGAGTTGGTGGATGTCGGTGGTGGGCTCGGCGTCGACTATGACGGCACCCGATCCACCCGCGCCGCGTCGGTCAACTACACCATGCGCGAGTATGCCGCCGACGTCGTCTACACCATCGGGGGGATCTGCCGCGCCGAGGAGGTTCCGATGCCGGACCTGATCTCGGAGAGCGGTCGCGCGATCACCGCCCATCATGCGCTGTTGCTGGTCAACGTGATCGACTGCGAGTCGGTGGGCGCCCCACAGCAGGTCCAACTGAGCGAAGACACCCAGCCGCTGCTGCTCGAGATGCAGGAGAACCTCGCCGCGCTCTCGCTGGACCGGGTCGAGGAGATCTTTCACGACGCGCTCTTCGCCAAGGAGCGGGCACAGCAGTACTTCACCAGCGGGATCTTCTCGCTGCGGGAGCGTGCCCAGGCGGAGCAACTCTACCTGATGACCTTGAATGCGCTGGCCGCCGTCACCGCCGACGATCGGGAGAGCTTCCCCGAACTGGCGCAGCACCTCGAGGTCTCGCTCGTCGACCGCTACTTCTGCAACTTCTCGTTGTTCCAGAGCCTGCCCGACAACTGGGCGATCGACCAGCTCTTCCCGATCATGCCGATCCATCGATTGCACGAGTTTCCCTCGCGGCGCGGCACCCTGCAGGACGTGACCTGTGACTCCGACGGGAAGATCGACCGCTTTGCCGGGGGCCGGGAGGGGCAGTCCTCATTGGAACTGCACCCGTGGCGCGAGGATGAGCCGTACATCCTGGGGATCTTCCTGACCGGGGCGTACCAGGAAATTCTCGGCGACCTCCACAACCTCTTCGGTGACACCAACGCGGTGCATGTCCGGGCGAGGGAGGGCGGCTACGACATCACCGACCTGGTGCACGGCGATACGGTGACGGAGGTCCTCACCTACGTCCAGTTTCACGCCAGCGACCTGTTGGCGACCTTCCGCCGCAAGGTGTCCCGTGCCGCGGGGCTCTCCCGGCAGGACGCCAACGCCTTCATCGCCGACTACGTCGCAGGACTCGAGGGGTACACCTACCTCGAGGGCGGCGGCGGGCAGTAGGCCGGGTCGGAGCCCGGAGCATGGCCGCAAAGGCAACTCTGTGATGGCCCTGCTCCGAGGCGGCACCAACTCGAACCACGAAGATCGGATTCGCCGCACTCGGTCTCTCCGCACCTGGGCGAGTGGCGCGCGGCGAAGAACCGATCTTCGCTCATCGAGGGTGCCGCTCTCCGCCGGGCAATGGTGGACCGAGCACTGAATGCCGGAGAGAAAGCGACGAGGCCGGCACCCCAATGGGGCGCCGGCCTCGCTGCCGTGTGACCGTGTCGACCTATCGGTTCTTCATCGGCACATACGCCCGTTCGGCGTGGCCAGTATAGACCTGGCGTGGCCTGGCGATCTTCTGCTCCTTGTCGGTGATCATCTCCTCCCACTGGGCCAGCCACCCGGGGAGGCGTCCGATCGCGAAGAGCACCGTGAAGTAGTCGGTCGGGTAGCCCATCGCCTTGTAGATCAGGCCACTGTAGAAGTCGACGTTGGGGTAGAGCTTCCGCGAGACGAAGTAGTCGTCCTCGAGGGCGATCCGCTCCAGCTCGAGGGCGATCTCAAGCTTGGGGTTGAGCCCGGTCTGTTCAAACACCTTGTCGGCGGTCTCCTTGATCAACTTGGCGCGCGGGTCATACGACTTGTAGACCCGGTGACCGAAGCCCATCAACCGGCCCTCGCCCTGCTTCACCTTTTCGATGAAGGCGGGGATGTTGGCCTTGGTGCCGATCTCGTCGAGCATCCGCAGGACCGCCTCGTTGGCGCCACCGTGCAGCGGGCCGTAGAGCGCCGCGATGCCCGCCGAGACCGCCGAGTACGGATCGACACCGGAGGAACCAACGGCACGCACCGCCGACGTCGAGCAATTCTGTTCGTGATCGGCGTGGAGGATCAGCAGGATCTCCAGGGCCCGCTGGAGCACCGGGTTGGGTTCGTGCTTCCCGCCAATGCTGAACGTCATGTTCACGAAATTGGCGACGTAGTCGAGGTCGTTGCGCGGAAACTCGAACGGCAGCCCCCGCGAGTGCCGGAAGCAGAACGCGGCCAGCGTGGGGAGCTTGGCCATCAGGCGGACCCGCTGGACATAGCGGTTGGCCGGGTCGTGCACGTCCTTGGCATCGGGGTAGAAGGTCGACATCGCACCGACCGTCCCGAGCAACATGCCCATCGGGTGGGCATCGTAGCGGAAGCCTGCCAGGAACTTGCTGATGTTGGTGTGGACGTAGGTGTGGTAGCGGATGTCCTCCTTCCACACGTCCAGCTGCTGCTGATTGGGGAGTTCGCCCTCGTTGAGCAGATGGGCCACCTCGAGGAACGAGGCGTGCTCGGCCAGTTGGTCGATTGGGTAGCCGCGATAGCGCAGGATGCCCTTGTCGCCATCGATGAAGGTGATCTGGCTGCGACACGCGGCGGTGTTCATGAACGCCGGGTCGTAGGTCATCATCCCGAAGTCATCGTCCTGCACCTTGATCTTGCGAAGGTCGATGGCGCGGATGGTGTCATCGGTCACCGGCACTTCGTACTGGGTTCCGGTCCGATTGTCGGTGATCGTCAGGGTATTGCTTGCCACGGGAGTCCTCGGCAGTCCAGCAGGTCGTGGTGAGTTGCGCGAGCACCCAAAGATACACGGGAGGGTCGGGGGTTGCGGGGCAGGGGGCGGTGCGGTTTCCCTTGCCGCCATGGTCCATTCTGAACCCGTCCCGGCCGTCGCTCGGCGCGAGGGATTCCTCGCCGGCGCGGTGATCGGCGCCGCCCTGGCCGCCCGCACCAGCGACGCCAGCGATCCGGGGGTGATTCGCGAGGCACTTGCCGCCGGGGCGCGACCGTTGCCGCCGCCGCCCGGTCGCCGGCGCGCGCCCACCGCACTCGCCGATGGCCTGCTCGAGGAACTCCTCGGCGGCGGGGTCGACCTGCACCGGCTGGCCGGGCGGTGGACCACGTGGGGCACGGAGGATGGCCTCGACGCCGATCCTGCGCTGCTCGAGGCGTTGGCGCACCTCCGTGAGTTCGACGCCCCGATCGGTGGGACCGCCCTGCGCGGCCCCTCGGCCCTCGCCGCGGTCCTGCCGGCGGCGTTGGCGTCCGCCTCGCCACGCTCGATGCTCTCCGGGGCGTTCCACACCGCCCGCCTCCTCGACCCCGACCCCCAGAGTGCCCTCGCCGCCGCGGCAGTCGTGGTGGCCGCGTCACGGCTGCTCGAGGGGCATCGTGACTTCATGGCCGATGTCTTGGGTGTCCTTCGGGCGAATGACGCCGACCCGGCCTTCTTCGACCGCTTCCAGGAGATTCCGAGGGACCCTCGACAGATGCCGAGTGCCCCCGCCGGGGCATCGGTCCCTGCGGCCGAGGTGGCGATCTGGGCGCTCTGGTTGACCCATCACCGGCCGCGCTCCGCCGAGGTCCTCACGACGATGGTGGGTCGCGGTCGTGTCTCTCCCACGGCTGGCGCGGTCCTTGGGGCATTGCTCGGGGCGCGTGACGGGATTGCGACATGGCCCCGGGTGTGGTGTGACGAGGCAGGGGAGGGCGTGGCGCTGCGTCGGGCGGTGGCCAGGACGCTGAGTGAGCGGTGAGAGGGGAGCGATGACGGTGGCGACGTGACGTGACCACCGGTCTATCGCTTGTACGTCTTCTCGCCGGCGGTGATCGCCTCTGCGAACCAGTTCTCCCGCGGGGGCAGCGGGCACGGTGAGGCGTCGGTGAAGGCGCAGTCAGGATTGCGGGCCCGGTTGAAGTCGACCACCGTGTGCCCCGTCGAGTCGGCGAACTCGACATCGACGAAGCGGCCCGCTGGGTAGCTCTCCTCCCCACTGGTGGCATCGTGAATCACCACCAGCCATGAGGTCCCCCCGCGTCCCTTGGTCAGCGCGGTGAGCGGGACGCGCCGTCCCGCAATCTCGATGGTGACGGTCCCGGCCACCTGGCGAGGAAGATCGAAGCCGCGGACGGTGGCCACCTGGCGCCAGTCATCGAGTGCCGGGGTGAAGTGCGCGTCGAACCGCCACGCCGTGTCGGTCGGCCAGCGCTCGACGCCGTTGAAGGTCTCACGGGCCGGCGCGAGGGTGTCGGTGACCCAGATGGTGACCGCCCCGGCAGCCCACCGTGCGGTGAGTCGGATCGGTCCCTGCCACGCCGCGGCGCCGTCGATCTCGGGGCGATCGCGGAGCGCGAGGGTGTGTGCCTCGCGAATCGACTTTTCGCCGACCCAGAAGACGCCGCTGTCCGCCGTGAGCACCAGCGAGTCGACATGGGCGGTGAGTCGACCGATGAGGGCGCGTGCCTCGCGGCCGGGAATCGCGCAATCATTGGCGGGGTCTGCACCGATCGTGGCGGGGAGGTCGGCGTCGGCGAGGTGACAGAGTGCCGTCTGTGCGAGGGGTCCCGCAGCACTCGGGAGCCACGTGTCGCGGACGGCGGCCCATCGTGCGACCTCGTCGGCGTGCACGGCGGGATCGATTGCTGAATGCTGAATCGTCGGCTCGGCAGTGCAACCGAGCAGCAGGAACAGTGTGGCGACGTGCAGCGAACGGGGGCTCGGCATTGGACTCCAAGAGGTGGCGTGGCGCGCCATCGCGTTCGGGACGGGACTCGTCTGCAGGAATCTAATTCCGAGTGATTTGGTCGTAATGATTTGCGAGAATCAGAGTCGAGTTTAAGTCCATGTTTTGTTGGGAGTTGGGGGGTTCCATTCCGATCCTGACCTCCGTAGTTTTGCGGAAGCGTGATCCGTGTCCCCCCACCCTCCACGCTACGGAGGAACGATGTCGGTCTCAGTTCGTTCAGTGCTTCAATACGCAGCCTTCGGGCTCTTCCTCGCGGCTTGTACCACCACCGACATCGTCTATGTCGACCGCGAACCCTTCAATCCACCACCCGATGCCATCAGTGGCCTGCTCGGCTACTACCAGGCGTCGTCACAGCAGACCACCTGCGGCAACTGTCACGTCGGCCATCAGCGCGACTGGGCGACCACTCATCACGCGGATGCCTACGCGACGCTTGACGACATCGGCATTGATCCGGTCGAGCGGAAGTTTTGCTACAGTTGCCACGACGTCTCGGCGATGGGCAACGACCTGACCGGTGAGGCCGGTTGGGATGTCGCGGCAGACCCGGCGTACCAGGACGTGCAGTGCGAGAGCTGTCATGGTCCCGGCAACGCCCACGTCCAGGCACCCGAGAATCAGGCCGCGATTCCGATGGCCAAGATGGGCGCCGATGTCGACGAGAGCTGCGCCGCGTGCCACACCGGCTCCCATCACGGTTTCGCCGACGAATGGCGCCAGAGTGGTCACGGACAGGTGCTCGCCTACCCGGCTGGTCGTGACGGCTGCAA
>JAHEFN010000382.1 GCA_024640185.1 Gemmatimonadota bacterium
GCGTAGCTGAACAGGTTCACACCCATCCGCAGGGCCGCCTCGCGCACCTCAGCCGGGTCATCATGCACATCGGGGTCTTCCCAGCCGTCACCCAGATCGCTCTGGTAGGAGTAGAAGACCGCCAGCCGCCCCTCGAGGAAGATCCCGAATCCCTGGGCAGGCTTGTCGTCGTGGGCATGGACCTTCGGCAGGCCGGCGGGCAACTCGTGGACCAGGTGATAGATCGGATGATCGAGCGGCACCTCGACGAGCGGTGCATCGGGAAAGACCACGGCGATCTCCCGACGAAAGGACGCATCGAGGCCGTAGTTGTCGTCGACGTGGAGGAACCCGCCCTGACGAATCCAGCGACGAAGGATCGCCGCTTCCTCAGCCGAGAAGGCCAGGTTGCCGTGGCCCGTGATGTAGAGGTAGGGCAGGTCCCAGAGGGCCGGATCGGTCAACTTGACGGCGATCTCTCGATCGGCCACCGGGATGGTGGTGCGGCGTCGAATCGCGGTCAGCAGGTTGGGCAGCGAGGAGGGATTGGCGTACCAGTCTCCGCCACCGTCGTAGTGCAACCGACCGATCGTCGGCTCGAGTTGCGCACCGGCCGTCGTCAGCGGCAGCAGCAGCAGAAAGGCCAGCATGGCGGGTCGCGCGGAGAGGGTGGTCACTCGAGATCCATCACCAGTCGGTAGGCATCGTTGCGGGGGAGGCCAAACTCGGACGAGACCCTACGCACGGCGGCTCGGCGGGATTCGCCCGCGGCCAACCAGGTGCGAACCGAGCGCACCACCTCGTCGATGTCGATGACGTCACCCTCGAGCGGTGCCGTCCTTCCGGCGATGACGAGGGTGACCTCACCCCGTGGTGCCGTCGTGGTGTAGTGCTCCGCGAGGGTGGCCAGGGTGCCCCCACGGAGTTCCTCGTGCAGTTTGGTCAGCTCCCGGGCGACCACCGCGCGGTGGTCGCTGCCCAGGGCGGCCGCGAGGTCCTCGAGCAACCGCACCAAGCGGTTGGCGGCCTCGAAGACCACCACGGTGTGACGCGAGGCCTGGATCTCCGCCAACGATTCGCGCCGCTCCTTCCCCTTGCGCGGCAGGAACCCCAGGAACAGGTAGCGGTCGGCGGGCAGACCGGACGCGGAGAGCGCGGTCGCCACGGCGCTGGGACCTGGGATGGGCACCACGACCACCCCGGCCTCCCGAGCCGCTGCCACCAAGCCTGCCCCGGGGTCGCTGACGCCCGGCGTGCCGGCATCCGACACCATGGCCACATCACGCCCCTCCGCGAGGAGCCGCAGGAGTCCGGTCTCCCGGCCGGCGTCGGAGTGGGCGTGGTAGGAGAGCAGCTGGGCCGGGTGGGCCTCGATCGACGTCAGGAGGTGGCGGGTCCGGCGGGTATCCTCGGCCGCGACCACGGCGACCTCGCGCAGGATCGCGCGTGCCCGGTCCGAGAGGTCACCGAGGTTGCCGAGCGGGGTGCCGATGACGTAGAGCGTTCCGGAAGCCATCACCGAAAGAAAACCCGGGTCCGCCCCCGAGGCACGGGAGCGGACCCGGGAGGGTCGGTCACCAGGTGGTCAGGCCGCCAGATGCGCCAGGATCTTCTGCTCGAATGCCGCCCGCGGCACGGCCCCGATGACCGTGTCGATGTGCTTGCCATCCTTGAAGAAGAGCACCGCCGGGATCGACCGGACGTTGAACTTCATCGCCGTCGCCTGGTTGGTGTCGGTGTCGACCTTGGCAATCTTCGCCTTGCCGGCGTATTCCTCGGCCAGCGCCTCGAGCGTCGGGGCGATGATCCGGCAGGGGCCACACCACTCGGCCCAAAAATCCACCAGGACCAATCCGGCTGCCTGCTCGACTTCGGTGCTCCACGTCGCGTCCGTTACATCCACAGTCCGTCCACTCATGCTTGGCTATGCTCCTCGACCCACGGTGTTAGATATTGCTCTCATGAACCCATCGATTGCCCATCTCGGCGTGGCCGTCACATCGGTCGACGATGCCCTCGCCTTCTATCGCGACGTCCTCGGCGTTCCGGTCCGCGGGCCGGAAGAGGTGGACGGTGCCCGGATCATCCATCTCGCCTTCGAGGGCGCCGAGGTCGAACTGCTCGAACCACTCGGCCCGGATACCCCGATAGGCAAGTTCCTCACCCGGCGCGGTCCCGGCATCCACCATGTCTGCTACCGGGTGGCCGACCTCGACGCCGCCCTCGCCGCCTGTCGAGCCGGCGGCTACACCCTCATCGACGACGTCCCCAGGACCGGGGCCGGGG